>JBDIWM010000020.1 GCA_039638595.1 Atribacterota bacterium | reverse complement strand
TCCTTTCCACCTCCAGCGAGGGGAAAGCATATGGGGTATTAGCCATCCTTTCGGGTGGTTATCCCCCTCCGGAAGGGAGGTTACTCACGTGTTACTCACCCGTTCGCCACTATCCTCCTTCCTTCTTACGAATTCCAGAGGACCGTTCGACTTGCATGTGTTAGGCACGCCGCCAGCGTTCGTCCTGAGCCAGGATCAAACCCTCCATGAGAAACTCGTTAAAGCCCCTCATCGGGGCTGATCCAGACTGAAAATGGAAAAACTCAAAATCATTTGGAAGTAGGCGGAATATTGACTTTTCAAGGTTCATCTTTCCCTGCCCGAAGGCAAAAGTAAATGTAACACAAGAGTGTGGGGTTGTCAAGCTACCTTAAGAGGAGTTTTTAAGAATTTTTAAAACACGGGACAGCGACAACAAGAAGAGTACCAGGTCCCTGATACGCTTATTCAGAATCTTGCGTTCAATTCAACATTCAGAGAAAATAGAAAAGAACACCGAGAAGGAGGAGGAATACTCTTGAAAATCAAAACGAAAATTGTTCTGGGTTTTATTGTCCTTGCGGTTCTTTGTGGTGTTATCGGAATAGTGGCCATCTTTGCTTTGAGGGAAACCAACCGTTCATTCCAAAATGTAGAAAATGCTTTTCCCCTGTTACTGGCAACCTCTCGTTTGAAGAATATCCTTTCCACGTACGATACCCTCCTACTTTCTTATCTTCGAGAAGAAAATTTAGAAAAGCTCAAAAATTACGAAACCTCGTTGAAAAACCTGGAAACACGGATTGAAATGTATCTCAACGCGTGTTCCCTGGGAAGCAACTCCACAGACTTTTTGTCGCGATATGGCGATCTTTGGAGTACTGAGGAGTTTTCTGCCACCATTATACCCCCTGCAGAGGAGAGCGAGCTTGGGGTCCAGTTCAGGGAAATCCAAACCCTTCAGGCCCAATACATCACCAAAACTCAAGAGGCACGTAACAACTGGCAAGAATGGCTTGCCACCCAGAGAACCCGGAATGAAAAAATTGTTGCCATGGACGAACCGTCACGGGTTATTGTCGATTTTGTGCAGAATATGGGAGGAATGATTGCCAAATATGACGACCCCTTCAACGAAATCTATTTCTGGCAAGAGCAAAATCGGATTCGGGCTAATCTGAGCTCGTATTTTGAACGATTTCAAAAAGACTTAGCGCAGCTACCGCTATCCGAGAAAACCCGTAAGTCACTCTCTGAAAAACTGAAAACATTAGAAGAAAAGAGCAGTATCTTCTTTGCTGCCTTGCATAATGAAGAAAACCTCCAATTAGACAGGGATTTTATGGAATTCTACCGAGCATACCGATCGTTTAAAGGAGTTCTAAGCACCTTACGCCTTGAACAATGGACCGAAAACATCCACTTCCTTAACCAGGAGCGTAAAAACTATCTGCTCCTCTCTGGAGAGGAAAAAATAAAAGCAAAAGCATCGGTGGAAAAAAATTTTGAAATCCTGTCCAGATTCTTTGAAGAAGATTTTGCAAAGATTTACAATCCGGATACAACCCAGACCATTGTGAGCAACGGGTTCACTCCCCTTAAAACCCTCTGGCAGGAAGTAACAGAACTCGACCAAAGCCTACTCCGGTTGGACGAAGAGATTACCCACATTCTGGAAGAAGTGCGAGAAATTGAAAACCGCATCACACTTACCGTCGATGCAGTAACCCAACGGGTGTCCGAATACTTTACAAAGAGCATGATCGTCACAAAAATTACCCAGAAAACCCTCCAGCAGACCCTCATTTTTATCGTCGTCGTTGCGTTAGTTCTTGCTCTTGTTCTTGGACTCTTTTTCTCTCGAAGTATCGTCATTCCCCTTCGGCAAGGCGTGGCGTTCGCCCAGGTTATGGAACACGGAGACCTGACCCAGAGTCTTAAAATCAGACAAAAGGACGAAATTGGAACATTGCTCTCAGCCCTCACCCAAGCCACATCCTCGTTACGACGCTTTCTTGCCGAGGTCGCCTTTTCTGCGCAGGAAATTTCCAAGACCATGGAAAACCTCCATCAGGGTTCCCGAGAAATCGCCCAAACTGGAGACCAAATTGCCCAAACCATCGCCCAGGTTGCTCGAGGTTCTGAAGAGCAAAACCAGAATCTCATCATAACCTCGAAAAAAATGGAGGAATTCCTGAATGAAATACGAATGGCAAGCGAAAAGCTTTCGTTTGAAGTTGAAAAAACAACTGCAGCCTTAGAAGAAATAGAACGCATTGAAGAACAAATCCGTGAAACAGCCCACAACCTTCAGGAAATGAGCAACGCTGCAAACACCGCGTTGAGTGCCACAGAAAGGGGTGAACAAACCTTAGAAGAGGTCATCCAAGCTATGAACACGATTCAGGACTCGGTGTTGTTTGCTGGAAAAACGGTAGAGAATCTGGGCAAAAGTTCTCAAGAAATCGGAAGTATCACTGACCTCATCACTGGCATTGCCGAAGAAACGAATCTTCTTGCCCTCAACGCAGCCATTGAAGCGGCTCGGGCCGGAGAAGTAGGACGTGGCTTTGCCGTTGTGGCCCAGGAAGTTCGAAAACTGGCTGAAGAATCGGCTCAGGCCGCGCAAAAAATCGCCTCCTTAATCCAGGACATCCAGAAGGAAGCAAAACAGGCCGTATTCTCAGCAAATGAAGCGCAGGAGAAGGTCAAAAGGGGAAGTGTGGCCGTGGAACAGACCAGGGTGTCTTTCGGAGCAATTCACAAGACAAATGAAGTTGTTACCCAGCAAACCGAACGTATTGCCGCCTCCTTCCAGAAAGTCGAAGCAGCAACACAATCTATTACTTTACTCTCCAATGAAGTCACCAGAATCTCCCAGGAAAACGCAGCACGGATTCAAAAAGCCATGCACCTTTCCGAGGAAATTTTTCACACTCTCAGTCATGTCGCATCAATATCCGAGGAAAATGCTGCTTCGGCTGAAGAAGTGGCCGCTTCATCAGAGAAACAGAATGCTGCCCTCCAAGAAATAGACCAAAATGTTGCCGCAACAACAGAATTAGCCAGAAAACTTCAAAAAGACCTCGGGCAATTCAAAATATAAACGGGTTTCCATACCAAGAAGAGACTCCGAACGTTGATACCTCCTGCAGGAGATGGACTTATGTCTTCCAGTAAGGAAATCAAGTCTGAAGCGATTATTTATCTCCTCCAGGAGTGGGCACAGTAACCACAAAAGACACAAAAACCAAAAAACTCGAGAAAAAGACAAAAGAAACCATGGGGAATAACGAGTTCCTCTTGACACCCGTTATGCTTGATAACACAAAAACTTGCATAGATAAACCTTTTCTGTTAAGCTAATACGCTATGAAAGAAAGAAGACTCTCTATAGCAATAGCAACCGTTATTGTGCTTCTGGTGCTCTTCTCCTCCGTGGTGAGGGCCCAAACATTAACCAGGGGAGAGTTTATCTCTTCCCTTTACACCATCTTAGGACTCCCCCAGCCAAAAACTCAGGACCCCAGAAGCCAGGCTCCCATCCTGCGACTTGAAGTCATCAAAGAAGCCATCAAGGCACTTTCCTATGATGACCTCCTTCCTTTCGTCAGTGCCGAAAATCTTCCCTTTCCTGAAGTGCGAGAGCTCAAAAAAGAAGACCAAAAATGGGTGGCTCTGGCAGTAACGCTGAACCCACCACTTTTTAAGGGCGATATTCGAGGGATGTTGAACCTAAATCAACCCCTTACTCGGCAAGAATTCTCCTACTTAAAAGAAACGCTCAGAACCTATGCACAAGGAAATATTTCCTTCTATCGAGAAAAAAAATTGCATCCCAACCTGACCCTGATCACCAAAAAGCGGGGATTTTCGTCAAGTCTCGTTCCACCTTTAGAACCACAAGGAGAACAATTTTTTCTGCAGGTCGGAGCCTATCAGGACGAAACAAGAGCCCAGAGGATTCTCTCTTTCCTTAAAGAATTAGGATATTCCGCCCAGATCCAGAAAGAAAACGACCTGTTTAAAGTGCGGGTTGGCCCCTATTCTAAAAAAGAGGCTAAAACCGTGGGAGAACGCTTAAAAAATCAGGGTTTCTCCTCCTATCCTGTTCTTGAAAAAGGAAACGGGACAAGAGCACAACCGTTCTCGGGACCGGTTTTCATCCTCGCTCTTCTTTTTGATCCGCGCAATGCCCCTTTCCAAATTGAGGTGGCGCTGGCCAACGACCAGATCATGGATCGGGAGAAAACCAGTGAAATTGCTCGTCGGAATAACGCTATCTTTGCCCTCAATGCCAGCTTTTTCACCAAAGCTGGAGAACCCCTGGGTCTTTTATTTGCCAACGGTCGGGTTCTGAGCGAACCCATTGATGGGTGGTATAACTGCGGTTTCACCGCCGAGAACGAAATTTTCTTCGGGGAAATGAAGTTTAGAGCCGAAGCCATTCTTGAAAATGGCACTTCTCATCCAGTCAAGGGCATCAATCGCCTGAACCAGGGAAACGAAATCGTGATCTACGACCCGTTCTTCGGTCCAAAAACACCTGCCCAAAAAGGCGTAGAGTGTATCGTGCGTAATGGTGTTGTAGAGCAAATCAGAGAAAGCCAGGGAGAAACCTCTATCCCCGCTCAGGGATTCATCCTGCAGGGAAATGGGAAGGGTGCCCAGTGGCTCCTTGCTCACGTAACTCCCGGACAAAAAATCCAATTGAAGATTGGCCTTTACCCCCTCACCGGAGACATCACCAAATGGCAGAAAATGCAATACGCGGTGAGTGGAGGTCCACTTCTTTTTTTTGAAGGCAATCCAGGACCATTTGGTCAGTTTAACCAAGATGTGGTTAACAAACGGCACCCTCGTACGGTGATCGGAGAAACCAAAAGCGGTGACATTCTTTTCCTTGCCGTCGATGGTCGACGTCCCGGACACAGTTTGGGACTTACCATCCAGGAACTGGTGGAAGAGTTGAAAAATTATCACATCAAAAATGCCCTCAATCTCGACGGTGGAGGTTCAACCACTTTTTACCTCCAGGGCCAAATCCTGAACATACCGGCTGACTTCACCGGAGAGAGAAAAATTTCCACCGCGATTTTACTCAAAAAGAAATGATTCGAGTTGGAGTATGCGGACTTCCAGTCTCACGAATTTCGCTCTTTCAACAACTCGACGTGGTCGAAATCCAGAAGACCTTTTATACGCCGCTCTCCGAGAAAAACCTTCTTAACCTCCGAAAAGGAGCACCTTCTTCTTTCATCTTCACCATGAAAGCGTTTCAAGGAATCACTCATCCCCATACGTCTCCCACCTATCGCCGAGCGAAACTTCCACCCCACTTCGTCCCTCACAATCTGGGTTTCTTTAAGAATACTCCCGAGGTTGAAGAAAGCATCACCATCACCCTTTACGAAGCCCATATTCTCCAAGCCAAAGTCATCGTTATCCAATGCCCTCCCTCTTTCCAGCCGACTTCCGAAAACCTCACCAACCTTTCACACTTTTTCCGAAAACTGGAAAGAAATCCATTTTTATGGGGATTTGAACCCCGAGGAAATTGGCCTTCAGCAATCATTCGCAAAATTTGCAAAGACCTTGACCTGATTCATGTCGTTGACCCATTTTACGCTTTCCCTACCACCGGTAGCATTCAGTACTTTCGCCTTCACGGTAAAGGAAGCTATCACTACCGCTATACCCAGGAAGAAATCAGAATACTTGCCCAAAAACTGAAAGAAATACAAAAAGAAACTTTCTGTCTTTTCAATAATACCTTTATGCTTGAAAATGCCCTGGAGTTGAAAGGGGCGCTTGCCACGGAATCAAACCCCAACTGATTGGCTTTTTTTTCCTTTACAAAGTAGTGTAGAATACGAAATTAGAGGAGAAAGAGTTACGAACGGGGAGGAAAACTATGAGAGAAGAAAGTGGCCACTGGCCAAAAGCAGGAGTAAGCGAAGTTGTAGGACTCCTGGAAATGATCGATGATGAAGGCGGTAAAATCGATGTCTACAAAATTGGAAAAACCATTGGTCACAAACTGGATCAGCTCCTGAGTGCGGTGGAAACAGCCAAAACTTTTGGCTTTGTTACGGTGGAAGAAGGGGATATCTTGCTTACCGGGCTGGGCAAAACCTTACTCCAGGGTTCTACCGACGAACGCAAAAAAATCATCGCCCAGATTCTTCCTCAGTTCGACGTATTCAAAGAACTTCTCGATGTGCTCCATCTCAAAGAGAATCATGTGGTGGATGTCGAATACCTGGAAGAAATCATCGGCCGGGTGCTTCCGGAAAAAGAGGTAGAAAAGGCAAAAGATATCATTCTCGATTGGGGACGATTTGCCGAACTCATCCGGGTGGACTCTGATGACCAGGAAATTCACCTGGAAGAAGAGGAAGAAAGGGAAGGGAACGGAGAAAATGAATAAGCGGGAGTGTTAGAATGTATCTTTTTTCTGCAGCATTCTGGTCTGTGATTCGTATTTTTGTTGCCTATTTTTTTTCCCTCCTTTTTGGGATTGTTTATGGAGTTTTAGCAGCCATGAGTCCTCGAAGAGAACGCTGGATGATTCCACTTCTTGATGTCCTGCAATCGGTTCCAATTCTTGGTTTTTTCCCCATCGCCGTATCAATTCTGGTACTTCTTTTTCGAGGACAGCGTATAGGTTTAGAACTGGCGGCAATCTTTCTCATCTTTACTTCCCAGGTCTGGAACATTGCCTTTGGAGTGTATGAAACGGTAAAAACTTTCCCCAGGGATATTGCTGAAATGGCCCGATCTTTCGGTATGAACCCCAACTTTCTGGTCAAACGCATTTACGTCCCTGCTCTTGCTCCCACCATTGTTTATAATAGTGGTGTCAGCATTGCCGTTGGCTGGTACTTCCTCATGGCTTCGGAAATCATCACCCTGGGAAATGTGGAAGTCCGTTTACCCGGGCTCGGGACAGCCATGATGAGTTACGTCGCTAAGGGTAACATTGTCGGTATGTTCATCACCGTTGGGACCATTGTTTTCATCAACTGGTGCACCCAGTGGTTTCTCTTCCGCCCGCTAATTGAATGGAGTGACCTCTTCAAATTTGGTGCCGTGGGGAGTGCTCCTGAAGAACCAGGCGTTGTAACCTTTTTACGAAACAATATCCGCTGGGAAAAACTCTCCCAGCATCTTGACCATATCCTTTCCTGGGGAGGAGGATTACAAAGACATCAGAAACTCCTCTCCACCCTGCGGTACGTTTTCTACACCCTTCTTCTCGGACTTTTTGCCTATTTTCTTTACTGGCTTCTGAAACCACCTTATCCTCCTCGTCTTGTGGAAATTCCTGAAAACCTCATTGCCACCACCTTCCGGGTCATAGTCGCGGTAGGACTCTCCATTCTTTTCTCGTTTCCTTTCGTCATTAAGGCGATTCGAGCGAGCAATACCGTAAAAAACATTTACACCCTGGCAGCAACCATGGGGAGCATCCCGGCGGTTATCTTTTACCCACTTATCGTGCGTAACATTGGTAGAGAGTACATGGGAATAGCCGCCGTACTGCTTCTCCTTACCGGGTCGCTCTGGTATACCCTTTTCAACATGCTCAAAGGCGCACTCATGATTCCCTCCACCATTATTGAGATGGCCAGTAACTTTGGTGTGCGAGGATTCCTCTATTACCGCACCATCCTCATTCCAGCCATGCTCCCCTCGCTCATCACGGGGACCATCACAGCCTGGGGTGGAGCCTGGAACGCTTCCATGGTGGCTGAAGAAGTGAATTTCGGAAAGGAGGTTTTTTCCATTCATGGCATTGGTTCTCTGCTTCTTTCCGCTACCGCACAACCCAAAGAACTTCTCTGGGTAGTACTCGCTATGACCATCTGGATCGTATTCATCAACACCTTTTTCTGGAAACGCTGGTATCATCATGCGGCTGAAAAATACAACTTCAGTGAATAGAGGAATACATCATGGTTTTGTTAGAACTTAAAGAAATCACTAAAGCGTATATCGAGAAAGGGAAATATTTTTCTGTCATCGATGAGATCGACCTTGTGGTGAAAGAAGGGGAATTTGTGGTCATCGTTGGTCCATCTGGTTCAGGAAAATCGACCGTGGTTCGCATTGCCGCCGGTCTCGTCCCCCCAACCAAAGGACAGGTTCTTTATAAAGAGCAACCACTTTCTGGACCCAATCCCAACGCATCGATTGTTTTTCAAAACTTCGCTCTGATTCCCTGGCTCACTGTTCAGGAAAACATCGAACTGGTGCTCGAAGCCCGGGGTATTCCTCCCCGACAACGCATCCGTACTGCTTTAAAATACATCGACCTTGTGGGTCTCGATTCTTTCGAAGACGCATATCCCCGAGAACTCTCTGGAGGTATGAAACAGAGAGTGGGATTTGCCCGTGCCCTGGCGGTAGAACCAGAGATTTTATTCATGGATGAACCGTTTTCCTCCCTTGACGTCCTTACCGCTGCTGACCTTCGCGAGGAATTCCTCAAATTGTGGACCAGTGGTAAGCTCTCCATTCGTTCGGTAGTCATGGTCACTCATAACATCGAAGAAGCCATTCTCATGTCCGACCGTATCGTGGTGCTCAGCACCCGTCCCAGTAAAGTCGTGGGAGAAATCGAAGTTTCCCTACCCCGTCCCCGAGACGTTCACTCCAAAGAGTTCGAATCCATCCTGGATCACCTCTACGCGCTTATCGTGAGTAGCCACATCAGTAAGTGAAATGGTATAATAGGGTTTGCAGGTGAAACGTGATGGACGATGAAACCGGTCCTTACCTTAAAGCAGGGGTAAGCGAAGTCATTGGATTTTTAGAAATTTTAGACGACGAATCGGGAAAAATAGACGTTTACAGGTTAGGCAAGAACATCGATCACCAGTTAGAGCAACTTCTCAGCGTTTTGGAAACCGCCAGATTACTTGGTTTTATCGAGTACGATGCTGGAGATGTCTTCTTCACTCCCAAGGGAAAACATTTTGTCCAGAGTAGCCAGGAAGAACGGAAAAAGATTATCGCTACCACGTTACTCGAAATTCCCGTTTTCAAAGAGTTACTTTCCTTCCTCACCCAAAGCGAAGAACACACCGTGGGCATGGAATACTTGGACCAGCTCATCACCAGAGACTTCACCACGGAAGAAGTCCAAAAAATTAAAAACGCAATGCTCCATTGGGGTCGATTTGCTGAACTGATCTGGGTCGACTCCGACCAACAGGAAATCCATTTAGAAGAAAAAGAGGAAGAAGCCTGAGTCACCTCTTTAGGCAATCCTTCAGGATTTTAAAAACATCGGTGTTGTCCTGGAAGATGCAAGAAGGTTCAGGCTGTCCCCACAGAAAAACCGGTACGTTCTTTCCAGTGTGGCCGGTGGTTTCCCAGGAAATCCCGACCTTCCGAGAAAACGCACGTGCCAGGGCCACGAATGTCTTGTTGACATCACCGGTGGGAACTTGGAAATCCGAAAATTCTCCCAGAGGCCACATTTCTCGGGCAAGTTCAGGCAGAGACACCCCGGAAGAAACCTTATCCAGAAAAATCTGATACGAGAAGGATTGGCTGAGAATGCCCAAAAAGTTCACATCAACACCCACTCCCAGCCCTCCAGTCTCATGGTCTGCAGTAACCAGAATCAAAGTTTCCTGGGGATATCGATGAGCGAAGGACAGCGCTTCTTGAATTGCCTCATCAAAATCGAGTAACTCAAAGAGGAGTGTTCCCACGTCATTCATGTGTTTACACCAGTCAATCTTTCCACCCTCTACCAGAAGAAAGAAACCCCGATCGTTAGAAAGAAGGTCTATCCCCCGGCGAACGGCATCCTTTAACGTATACCCTTCTTTTTGGTCAATGCGAAAGGGAAAGGAAAGCAGGGCAATGAGCGGTAATTCCTTATGAGAGAGGAAATCGTCCCAACTCCGGATAACCGTGTACCCTCGTTCCCTGGCCAAAGTAAGCGCATTACCTGGTGAGGCAATTCCCCATCCTACAAAAAGGTCAAAACCGCTTTCAACCATATCGAAGGCAATACCAGAGTAATCTCGACGGGAAGAGCGATGGGCATAGAAGGAAGCTGGCGTGGCATCGTTAATGGCCACATTGGTGACAATGCCCACCCGAAAACCCTGCCTTTTTGCGATTTCAGCAATGGATGGAACGGTTCTTCCAGAGGGGTCCAGCCCAACCGTTCCATTTCGAGTTTTCACCCCACAGGCCAGGGCTGTTCCCGAAGACGCCGAATCGGGAATTTCTCCAAGGGAGGTGGTGCCAACCACACCAGCGTATGGGAGAGCCGAAAACGCACTCACAAGACCACGCGATTCTTGATAGGCCTTCAACAATTGCACATCATTTTCACCCATCCCGTCACCGATAAAGAGAAAAAGAAAGCGCGGTGGCATCGACAACGCGCTTTCTACAAGAAGGAGGGTCAGGAAAACAATACCCAGGAAAACCTTACAACCTCGAAGCAACTTTTTCTCCACGGTCTAAACGACCAATCTCTTCCATTTCTTCAGAGGTTAAAGCAAAGTCAAAAATTTCCAGATTTTCCTTTTGATGTTCAATGCTCTGGGCTTTGGGAATGGCTGCCACCATTTTTCGCTGGACGAGCCAGCGCAGGGCAACCTGATTGGGCGATTTTCCATATTTTTCGCCTATACGCGTGAGCACCGGGTCTCCAAGAAGTCTTCCCCGAGCCAGAGGTGAGTAGGCCGTGAGCATCACGTTCTTTTCCTGACAGTAACGGAGTAAATCCTGCTGAGTCAGATAGGGATGACATTCCACCTGGTTAGTAAGAACAGGCGACGAGGCAACTTGAAGGGCTTTTTCGAGTAACGAGATATCAAAGTTACTGACTCCCAGAAAACGGATTTTCCCTTCCTCCCGAAGTTTTTCCATCGCTCCAATGGTTTCTTCTAAAGGAACGCTCTCCGTCGGCCAGTGAATGAGATAGAGATCCACATAATCGGTTTTAAGCTTGCGTAAACTCTCCTCACAGGACTTTTTTACATCCTCCCAACGGAGATGCGTATACCAGACTTTGGTGGTCAAAAAAATCTCCTCCCTGGGTACTCCAGATTTCCGAATGGCAGAACCTATTCTCTCCTCGTTGTCATAGAATTCAGCCGTATCAATGTGACGGTACCCCAGAGAGAGTGCGCTCAAAACCGCTTTTTCTCCCACTTCACCCCGTATATCCCAGGTACCAAAACCAATGACCGGAATTTTGGTTCCATAAAGGACAATATATTCCACTCCACTCACCTCCTCAAAAATTCTGACTTAGTGAGGTAACCTCTGCCCATAGTGAGCATCCTTACCGTGTTTACGAAAATACCGTTTTTCAAGCATTTTGGGGGAAAGCGGCACCGCTTGCGGATTGATTGATAGCGTCAGCCAGCTCATGCGGGCTATTTCTTCCAGAACCACGCTGTGGAATACCGCCTCGTCAGCATCCTTCCCCCAGGTAAATGGACCATGATAGGCCACAAGAACCCCGGGGATTTCCAGGGGTTTAATGTTAACAAAACGTTCTGCAATCACTTTTCCCGTATCCCCTTCAAAGGATCGTTCCACTTCTTCTTCAGAGAGCGGACGGGTACAGGGGATGGAACCAAAGAAATAATCAGCATGAGTACCTCCAAGACAGGGAATATCCCGGCAGGCCTGCGCCCACGCACAAGCATACGTAGAATGGGTGTGGACCACACCACCAATCTCGGGGAAAGCCTTGTACAGATCAAGGTGAATCTTTGTATCCACTGAAGGGCGTAAATTTCCCTCCACAACTTTTCCCTCAAGGTCCACAACCACCATGGACTCTGGACGTAACTCTTCATACGGTACTCCACTGGGCTTAATCACCACCAGCCCCTCGCTCCGCACGATTTCACTGGCGTTACCCCAGGTATAGAGCACCAGCCCCTTTTTCTGCAATTCCAGATTTGCTTGCCACACCTTTTCTTTCAATGCCTCAAGCACTTTTCTCACCTCGAATGACGCTCAAATTCATTACTGCAAAAGTGGGAAACCGTGATTAAACATCTTCAGTGACTGATAGAGTTGCCGGTACTGAGTAAAAAGCGTGGTATAGAGTTCGTGATTCGCGGAAGACGGTTCGAAAACTTGCTGCATCGTAACGTACCGGCCACAACCTTCCTCAAAGGAAGAAAAACGGTTCATACCCACACCAGCAATAATGGCCGCCCCCAGGGAAGCCGGGTCGTCGACACTGGTCGTCACCATCGGTAGACCAACTACATCGGCAAAAATCTGACACCAAAGCGAGCTTCGAGCCGCTCCACCCGAAAGAATCATCTTCTCTCCAGTTAAGCCGAACTCACGTAAAATCTCTACCGATTCTCGCTGGCTGAACGCGACCCCTTCTATGACCGCACGTACCAAGTGTCTGAGCTCGTGATGATAAGAAAGACCCCAGAATACTCCTCGAGCTTTGGGATCGGAATGGGGAGTCCGCTCCCCAATGAGATAGGGAAGGAACAACACGCCTTCGCTTCCAGCCGGAACCCGTTCAGCCATGGTATTGAGCGCGGTATAATCGAGATTGGGGTTGACCCCCCGCATGGTCTGCAACAACCACTGATAGGAACCACCAGCAGCCAGTGTGCACCCCATTAAAAACCAGGTTCCGGGAATAGAATAACAGAAAGAGTGCAAACCCCGATTCTTATAATCCCTTTTGGGACTCTCGGTCATCGCCATAACCACACCTGAAGTCCCCAAAACACACGATAAAATGCCCTTTTTAATCACCCCTAAACCAATTCCCCCACTGGACTGATCCCCTCCACCACCCACAACCGGAATTTGCGAACGCAAGCCCGTCTCCTGGGCTACTTTTTCATCAACGTACCCCGTGATTTCTGGTGATTCCACCACTTCGGGAAAAACAATGCGCTTGAGAGCAAAGAACTGAATAATCTCCTCCGACCATCTCCGATGTGCTACATCAAAAACGAGCGTTCCCGATGCATCGGAAACTTCGGTCACGTACCCTCCAGTCAACCGGAAACGCAGATAGTCTTTCGGCAAAAGAAATCTGGCAGCGTTTTGGAGCACTTCGGGTTTATGATTCCTTAACCAGAGGATTTTGGGCAACCAGTACCCGGTAAGCGGGGTATTAGCCGTGTACTCTAAAAGCTTCTCTACCCCCAGAGCTTCCTTAATATATTCCAACTCTCTGAAGCTCCGTTGATCACACCAGATGATCGCTGGATATAACGGCTGTCCCTCTTTGTCCAGCACCACGAGTCCCAGCATCTGTCCCGAAAGACCGATACCTGCAATCTGGTTCAAGTCACCTATTTTTTCTTTCAACTTCCGCAAGAGGGACAAAAAGGCATTCCACCAATCTTGGGGACTTTGTTCGGCGGAATAGGAATCGGGATAGGAAACCGACAACTCTACCGAAGCGGTCACCACCTCGTTACTCTCAAGGTCTAGAAGAGTCCCCTTAAGGGAAGAAGTTCCCAGATCCACTCCCAGAATGTATTGTTTTACCACAAGTGAAAGACCCCCCTAATAGTAGAGGATACCACCATCGATATTGATGGCTTGACCTACAATGAAATCCGATTCATCGCTGGCTAAGAAAATCGCAATTCCTGCCAGATCTTCCGGAACACTAATTCTTCCTTTGGGAGTCATGGCAATGAATTTTTTCCGTTTCTCCGGGTCAGCCAAATTAACCTGACCGAGTTCCGTTTCCACAATTCCTGGACAAATCGAGTTTACATTCACATTATACGGGGCAAACTCTTTGGAAAGAGCCCGGGAGAAATTCATTACCGCCGCCTTGGTCGCAGCATATGCAGCCTGGGCAACCGCTCCATCTTTGGCCCCGATGGAAGCCACATTGATAATTTTCCCATAACCTTTCTCCACCATTACTTTTCCAATTTCCTGGCACATCAAAAAGACGCTTTTTGCATTGACCGCAAAAATTTTATCCCAATCCTCTTCTCTATAATCGAGCACCAAACCAGAAATCATAATGCCGGCATTATTAACCAGAACATCAATGGTTCCAAATGTTCTAAGGGTCTCTTCCTTAATTTTTACTGCGGTACTCCGTACACTCACATCCCCCGGCACAGCCAGTGTTTTCACTCCATACTTTTCACCAATTTCCTTCGCTACTTTCTGGCACGGCTCCTCCAGAATGTCGTTAATCACCACATTTGCGCCCTCTCGAGCAAAACCCTCAGCAATGGCTCGACCAATTCCTTTTGCTGCACCAGTCACAATGGTTACTTTCTCCTTCAAGCGCATAAAAACAACCCCCCTTTTCTCTTATATCAGAATATTGCCTCTTCAGACTCTTTGTCAAATAGATGCAAATGCTCTTCCTGAAAACGGATGAAAATATCATCCCCTTCTCTCTGCCGCACCGTAGCCAAGGTCTCGACTAAAACAAGCTGCTCATTCATCCTCACGTGCACAATTTTTGAATCTCCTAAGGGTTCCACCAGAAAAACCTTACCTTTTACTTCACCCCTACCCAAAGTGGAAGGTTCTGAAAGGATATCGATATGACACGGTCTTATCCCCAAAACCAACGTATTCAACTTCGAAGGCGGCAGTCCCTTGAGTACGGCTAATTTTTCAGGATCAAAAATCTGGAAATAAAGATTATCAATAACCACCTGGCAGTGGTCACTTTTTAGAAGAATAGCACAATCCAGAAAATTCATTGGCGGTTCCCCTACAAAATCTGCCACGAAAATATTGCGGGGCTTAAAATAAACTTCTTGAGGTGTCCCAATCTGTTTAATCAAACCTTCGTTCATCACCACCACCTTATCAGCCATGGCCAGAGCTTCAATCTGGTCATGGGTTACATAAATAACGGTACTTTTTAATTCTTGATGAATTCTTTTCAGCTCGGCCCGCATTCGGTTGCGCATTTTGGTATCCAGATGAGAGATGGGCTCATCAAGGAGATACACATCTGCATCACGCACCAACGCTCTGGCCAAGGAAACCCTCTGTTGATGCCCACCACTCAAACCTTTCGGGTGCTTATTGAGCACATCAGTTAACTCCAGAATTTCAGCAATGCGATAAACCCTTTTTTTAATTTCCCCCTCAGGTACCTTTGCTGCCTTTAAAGGAAAGGCAATATTATCAAAAACGGTCATCGGTGGATATAAAGCATATGATTCAAAAGCCATGGCAATATTGCGTTCCTCGGGGCCAAGATGATTCACCAATCTTCCACCAATATAAATCTCTCCCCCTGAGATATGCTCTAACCCCGCTATCATCCTCATGGTCGAGGTCTTTCCACAACCTGAAGGACCGAGAAAAGCAACAAACTCCTTATCTTCAACATCAAGATTAATCCCCTTCACCGCCTCCACTTTTCCATACTTCTTCCATAAATTCCGCAAACTGACACTGGCCATCGCTCCACCCGCCCCTATTCAGAAATAAGAAGATTCAAGCCCGTCTCTGGATTAAAGAAATAGAGACGTTCTGGAGGAAAATGAAAGAAAGTGGTTTCACCCATCTCAAAACTTTCGTCGCCCATATACTTAATCTGAAACTTCACGCCCTCTCTTTCCAGGGTGATAACTTTTACGACCCCCAGGGGTTCAACCACATAAACTCGAGCTCCAAAACCATAAGAAATTTCTTCCTTCGATATAGAAATGTCCGAAGGTCTGAGCCCAACCTTTACGCGGTTATCCCTCAACGAGCGTAAACGGTTAACGATGTCATCCGGAACCATTTGCTGGAAGGCTCTTGTCTGCACAAGAAGACCACCATCCGATTCAACGAAGGTGCCATCAAAGAAGTTCATGGGTGGGTCACCAACTAACCCCGCTACAAACTCGTTTTGCGGAACATTGTAAATATCATCAGGCGTGCCAACCTGAACTATAACCCCCTGATTGAGGATTACTACCCTGTCACCCATGCCCAGGGCTTCTCGATAATCATGAGTGGTATACAGGGTAGTAATACCAAATGTTCTTTGAATATTTTTCAGCTCAGCCCGCAGACGATGACGGAGTTTGGCATCAAGATGCGCAATAGGCTCATCCATTAGAAAAAGCCGGGGGTTGCGAACTAACATTCTCCCTAAAGCAACTCGCTGCTTCTGTCCTCCCGAAAGCTGAGCCACATTCCGATCCAAAAGCCAGTCGATTTGCAACATCGTGCTGACCTCTTTCACCCGCTTATCAATCTCCTCTTCGGGAAACTTAATATAAGGCGAACGCAAGGGGAAAGCCATGTTTTCATAAACCGTTTTGTTCGGATAAAGCGCATAGGTCTCAAAAATCATCGCTACGTTCCGCTGGAAAGGGGGAAGACTCGCTACCTGTTGTCCTCCAATATAAATCTCTCCTACCTGTATCTCTTCTACTCCAGCAATGGTTTGTAAAAGTGAAGTCTTGCCGGCACCAGAGGGACCAAGAATGGTAACAAGCTCTCCATCATGCACATGAAGATTGATTCCTTTTAGCGCTACAACTTCCCCATACTTTTTCCAAACATTTTTGAGCATTAAGTCAGCCATGGCCCATTCACCTTTCTTTCAGGGCTTGTTTTTCCATACGTTTAAGTTCTTCTTGTTCCTTTTTCCTTTCCATCCGGAAGACCTTATACCATGGAATGATCAACATCAAAGCTACCGCAAAACCTATAAAAGGTACAACCCAAATCGTCACATAACGTTCTAGCCATCCTAACCATAAAAACCCCAGGCCAAACGTCAACATCACCGAAACGAACAAACGATCTCCAAATCCAAAGTCCATGGCGTTCATTCCCTCTTTTTCATTTAACCTTTTACTGCACCTAAGGTGAGACCCCTGATGATATACTTCTGCACCGCAAAGGTGAAGGCCAGCACAGGAATAACCTGCAGAGTCGCCACTGCCGCAATTTCACCCCACTCAATTGCCCGGGAGGTCACCAATCCACGAATACCCACGGGAACGGTTTTGGCCACCGCCGCAGTCAAAACGTTGGCAAACAGGAATTCATTCCAGGAGAATATGAAACACAAAATTGCCGTGGTCACTAGGCCTGGCGCGCTTAAAGGAAGAATAATCTTCCAGAAGGCATCCCATCGAGTGTACCCATCAGCCATAGCGGCTTTTTCGAGGTCATAGGGAATATCTTCAAAGAAACTGCGCATAATCCACACCACAAAAGGTAGATTAAAGGTTGTATACACAATCACCATGAGAAATCTCGAATCATGCAACCCCCAGCGAGTGGCCATAATATAGAAGGGAATAACAAGAACGATAGGCGGAAACATTCTGGTGCTGAGAATCCAAAAGGAAATGTGTTTCCCTCCAAAAAGACGAAAACGGGCTAAAGCATATGCACCCAGTGTTCCAACAGCCAGAGAAAGCAACGTGGTACTTACCGAGATGATGAGGCTATTATAGAACATGGGGAGAAAATGCCTCTTCCCAAAGGCCGATACGTAGTTCTTCCATGTAGGTTGAAAAATAAAACGTGGGGGGATGGCAAAGATATCGAGGCGAGTCTTCAAAGAAGTTAAGATTAACCAGACAAACGGCAGTACATTGACCACCATAATAACGGTAATAATCACCCACGCCACTATAAGTTTTGCTCTCTCTTTTTCCAAAAACATCACCCCTTAAAAAGCACTGCTTTGCACTACACAACCATCACACAGCTTCTTTAACGCGGCTCAGCACATTCACCAGGATAACCGAAATAATCATAATGATGTAAAGCAAGATGAAAGAGAGTGCCGAAGCTTTACCGATATTCCAAAGATAAAAGCTATTCCGATAGATAAACATACTAAGCACGTCGGTTGCCTCTCCTGGACCACCCTCAGTTAAAGCGTACACGATATCAAAAACCCTGATTGCATCCATAATTCGCAAAACCAAAACAATGAGAATAACAGGCTTCAACAGTGGCAAAGTAATTTTCCGGAATACAAGAAAAGGTGGAGCTTTGTCAATCCTCGCTGCTTCATAGGGAGCAGTAGGAAGAGCCTCTAACCCAGCGAGAAGAACCATAATCAAAAAAGGGGTCCACTGCCATATGTCCACAACCATAAGAGCTGGAAGCGCAGTCCTTACATCAGCAAGGGGCGCAGTTCGATAACTCATAAGATGAAGTTTGCGTAGAATATAAGTAACCAAACCAAATTCTGATTGATAGAGATAGGTCCAGGTTAACCCTACCACGATGGGAGCCATAATCATAGGTAACAGAATGAAAGTACGGACAATCTTTGAGCGGGTAATCACCCCCTGCAGAATCAGCGCAATCACAAGACCCAAGAAAAACTCGACGGTTACCACAACGACTGTGAATACAACAGTCGTTCTCAGAGAACCCCAAAAAGTTACATCTTTTAAGATTTCTCGAAAATTGTCCAAACCGATATAACCCTTGAGGGTTTCAGCTGCTCGAGCCAGGTTATAATCAGATAACGCTAATCGCAAGGCGTAAAGAGTAGGATATACTGTAATCAAAGCTAAAAGAACAATGGTGGGTAGAATCAAAACCCATTTGAAACGATTTTCGGTTTTAGAAATCCAGGAACTGAACCTTCGATAGAGAGAAAAATGGTCTTTAGACAAAATTTTCTACCCCCTTTGTTAGTTGGGGGAAGAACACTCTTCCCCCAACTAACAAAAAATTACTTCTTGTAACCACCTTTCACAAGAATTTCTTCAATCTTCGCCGCTGAAGTAGCCAGAGCTTCTTTCACGTCTTTTGCACCAGCCACAACTGAATTAAGCTCCAGAGCCAGTACTTCCACCATTTCATCCCATTCAGGAATACGAGGTCTCCAGAATGTGGTTTCGGCTGCAGCGTCGGTCGCCTCAAAGCTGGGATATTTTGCCCTTAGTTCCGGAATTTGATAAATGGACCTTCTTGTAGGAGAAGACCCTTTACCTACACCCCGAAGCTGGACATCATAGCTTGTCGCCCACTGAATAAAGAGGAAGGCTGCCTCTTTATTTTTGGAAGAAACTGGGATACCTAAACTTGAACCACCATAGTGAGATACCGGTTTCCCATCAGCGCGAGCCGTAGGAACTGGAGCGTAGCGCATTTGACCAACAACCTTGGACTCCTCGGGATCTTCCATGCTTCCATAGTTTTCGTCCCATTGGATGGTTTGCGCCACAATTCCTTGTTGCAACGCAGTGTTCACGTCGTCCCAGGTCCAGGTGGTCACACCAGGAGGTGCATATTCAGCCATCTTCTTATAGAATTCTGTAGCCTTCATGGCATTTTCATTGTTGAGCAGTACGTTGTAATCTTCATCGTACAGGTCACCATCAAAGGCCCACAGGACATTGAGCCACTCACAGACAATAGAGAGATGTCGCTTGGCCTGCATCCCAGTTCCATAGAGCTCTGGTGGATGATTAAGCTTTGCCATGGCATCCATCCACTCATCCGGCGTTTTTGGTGGTCCAGCTACACCATATTTATCAAAAATGGCCTTGTTCCAGAAGAGATACTCAATAACGCTGTCGAAAGGATAACCATAAGGGACACCATCCCAGCTGGTTCCCTCCCACATCCGGGAATAGAAATCTTTAAGGTCATTGTTCGGATCAGCCAATTTCGGATCGTTAATGTATTTATCAAATGGTTCAATATATCCAGCTTTCACATATTTGCCAGTCCAGGAATAATCAAAGTTAAATACGTCATAGATTCCAGTCCCCGCTGCAAAATCCATTAACGCCTTCTCCTCAAGGTGAGGATGTGCTTGCCGTTCAACAATTACTTTGATGCCAGTCGCTTTCTCAAACTCAGGCAAAGCTTCCTCAATCCAGTAACTGGGGGGCGTCGTTTCGGTAATAAATCGTATCGTCGCTCCAGCATAAGGTTTCGCTGCTTCCTCAAGGCTCCAACCAAAAGCCAGCGCTGTTACACCAAACACCAAAAAACAACTCACCACCAACATTGTGACCTTTTTGATCATTACAAATCCCTCCTTCCAAATTTTAACGAAAACATCTCACACCCTTACATCATAAACGACACCCACACGAGGATTATCGAATTTCTGCCTTCTCTCACCTCCTTTACTGAATGGTATATCCACCATCGATGACCAGAGTCTCTCCAGTCACAAGGTCTGAAGCAGGACTCGCAAGATAGAGCGCTGCAGCAGCGACTTCTTCCGGATAACCAAAACGTCGTAAGGGGATTTTCTTTTTCATGGCTTCTCCTACTTCACCAGCCCAGGCTTTTTTGCCCAGTTCAGTCAAAATCACCGTAGGAGCAATGGCATTGACATTGATGCCAAACTCCGCCCATTCCAGAGCCAGAACCTTGGTCATGCCAATAAGGCCAGCTTTACTGGCACAGTATGCGACATGTTTATCAAGAGCAACGATTCCAGCCTGGGAAGCAATGTTGATGATTTTTCCCTTCTTATTCTGAATCATCACCTTTCCTGCGGTTTGAGCCAGCAAGAAAGGAGCTTTGAGATTAACAGCCATGGTTTTGTCCCAGGACTCTTCGGAAAGGTTTTCTGCATCATCGAGGTATGCTACACCAGCGTTATTGACCAGAATATCAATCGTCCCAAACTCCTGGACCGCTGTGGTTACAACCTTTTCCACATCTTCTTTCTTCGTCACATCAGCTACAACCGCAATGCTGCTATTGCCCAACGCGGAAACTTCTCGTGCTACTGACTCCACCACCGGGTCAAGGTCGACCAGTACCGTACGGGCACCATTTTGAGCAAAGAGGATGGCGATAGCCTTGCCAATCCCTCGGGCTCCACCGGTAACGAGAGCAACTTTATCCTTTAAGGAAAACGAAATATCAACCTGAAATTCACTCAAGCCAAATCCTCCTCACTTTTCAAGTAATGTTTCCAGAAATGCCTTAATGACGATAAAGCTCGACGCAGCTCCAGGATCAATGTGACCAATGCTTCGTTCTCCAAGGCGGCTGGAACGACCTCGCAGAGAGAGCATATCTTTGGTTGATTCCATTCCCTGCCGAGCTCTTTCGATGGCCCTCGTTATCATTTCCTCAAAGCCCTCTCCAGCAGCTAAAGATGCCTTGAGCGATTCCACCATGGGATAAATGGTGTCGTACATGGTTTTTTCGCCCATCTTAGCATTTCCTCGACGGGCAATGCCTCCGGCAAAAGCTTCCCACATGGTCACCACATCCTGAGGAGTCAGCTCAGGTTTCCCACTGACCACCTTCCCGGCATCCATAAAGGCAGTCCCATAAAGAGGCCCCATGGCCGCCCCTCCGGAAAAGATGATGGATTTCCCCACTTCTTGAAGAAGTTTTCCAATATCCCGATCTCCTTCTGGATATTTATCCACTGCTTCTTTTACTTTTCGAAACGCATTGGTGACACTATCTCCGTGGTCTGAATCCCCAATCGGAGCATCAAGATCATTGAGATACTGGCGATTTTTTTCTAGTTCTTCAAGTATTCGAACAAAAGCCATTTTCACTCTTTCAAACGATACGCCCACCGCAAAACCTCCCTTACTTCAATGTTGGATAAAGTGAACTCCGTTACAGGGGGCATCCATAAGACGCTTTAATTCATCATCCATTTTGGTGAGTGTCACTGAGAAACCACCCATCTCCATGGAGGTAAAGAATTCACCAATGTATGTCCGATGAATCTTGATGGAATGATCGGCAAGAATCTGAGCCACCTTCCGGAAAGAGATGTACATTTCAAGAAGTGAAGTTGAACCCAGTCCATTGATGAGCACGGTCACTTCATCCCCAGATTTAAAAGGAAGGTCTTCGATCACTTTCAAAGTCATGAGTTCTGTAACTTCATCAGCGCTCATCATTTTCATCCTTTGTATACCCGGTTCTCCATGGTGACCTACACCAATCTCCATTTCATCTTCCCCAATCTCAAAACTCGGCTTCCCTGAAGAAGGCATGATACAGGGTGTATGGGCTACCCCGAGACTGCGGGTATTAAAAACAGCCCGGGTTCCCACCTCCTTCATTTTGGCTAAATCTGCTCCTTCCTCCGCCAGAGCTCCCACCACTTTCCAGAGAATGACCTCTCCAGCTACACCCCGGCGATTATCCATCCGATCCTTAGGACTCGAGGCCACATCATCATTCACAATGACACTCTCTATTGGAATTCCCTCTGCCTGAGCCAGCTCAGCAGCCATGCCAAAGTTCATCACATCTCCAGAGTAATTTCCCAGACACAGGAGAACTCCTTTTCCACCATCCACGGCCTTGATGGCCTCATATACTCTCTGGACCGGGGGGGCAGCAAAAATATCACCCACTGCCACCGCATCCACAAGGCCTTTCCCAATGTATCCGATAAAAGCCGGCTTATGTCCTGAACCACCCCCAGTCACGATTCCCACTTTTCCTTTCACTGGTGCATCTTTTCGCACCAGAACCCTTTCGGTGGGTAATCTCCGAACCTTATCAACATTGGCCTTGACAAATCCTTCCAACATTTCCTCAACTAAGTTTTCTGGATGATTGATGAACTTTTTCACTATTTATTCCCCCTTCATTAATTTTTTCTCTATCTCCCGAATTTTCTTCACTTTGGGTAACGACCTTCCGCCCTGAAATTCACTCCCTAACCAGGCATCAAGGAGCATCTTGGCCAACTCCGGACCCACAATGTGTCGCCCTAAAGTAAGAACGTTAGAGTTGTTACTCTTCTTAGCTCGCTCTGCAGAGTAGATATCATGGGCACAGGCCGCGTATATCCCTGGAACCTTGTTGGCCGCCATAGCCATTCCGATGCCGGTTCCGCAGACCAAAACCCCATACTGATATTTTCCCTCTCGAATTCCAAGACAAAGCTCTAACGCCACATCAGGGTAATCCACCACTTCATTCTCTGAAAAAACTCCCAGGTCTTCAAATTCCACATTCTTACTCTTCAGGTGTTCCACCAACACTGCTTTCAAGGGATACCCAAAATGGTCCGATGCAATAGCCAGGTACATTCTCTCACTCCTTCTTCTTATGGAATCAATACGACCTTAATTGACTCTTCCCCTTTCTCCACCATCTCAAAACCTCTTTTGAACTCAGCCAAGGGAATCTCATGGGTGATGATCTGATCCGCCTTGATCCGACCATCGTTCAGAAACCGAATCGTGCTCTCGTAGGTATAGGGACTCAAGTGGGCACCGCGCAAATCAAGTTCTTTCCGGTCTCCAATGATACTCCAGTCCACGGTCACCGGATCATTGTAGACGCTGAATTCCACAAAACGACCGAGCTTACGAATCATCTGCAAACCCTGAACCGCTCCGGAGGGATGGCCACTGGCCTGGATATACACATCGCAGCCATACCCACCGGTGAGGGATTTCACTTTGCCTACCACGTCCTCCTTTTGAGGATTCAAAATTAAGTCAGCACCATATTCCTTGGCTAACTGCAAACGTTTTTCCCGAATATCAATCGCGATCAGCATTTTGGGGTTCTTCAATCGGGCTGCCTGAACCATCCCTAAGCCCAGGGCTCCCAACCCAGCAATCACCACCACATCGTTAAACTGAATATCACCCCGCTCTACGGCATGGATAGCACAAGCCAGAGGTTCCACATAGGGGGCAACCTTCAGAGGGAAACCTTCCGGCAGTTTATAATTTCTGGCCGTTTTGGGAAGCCTCACATACTCAGCATAGGCACCATCGGCCACCTTACCCTGAAAACCATAAATATTGTGCACTTCGCACATCCAGTACTTTCCCTCAAGACAAAAGCGGCATTTTCCACAGGGAATAATCTGTTCCGAAACCGCCCAATCTCCCAAAGATAACCCATACTTCTCCCTGGCTCCTTTTCCCAGCGCCACTACCTGACCGTAGAACTCATGCCCAGGAATAAAAGGAGCCTTGATCCACGACGGTTGCCCTTCTCCACCCCAGAACGATGGTGCACCATGGTACCCCTTCACATCCCCGGCACAAATTCCGCATCCTCCCACCCGGAGTAACACTTCCTCATCATCAAGGTCGGGTACGTCCACTTCCTCAAGCCGATAATCCCCGGGCTTATACGCTACCACCGCCTTCATCTTTTTTGGCAAACCCTCAACCGCTTCAAAATACGACATGGTTTCACCCCTTTATATTTTGATAGACTTTCCTGTTGAAGCATTAAAGATGTGAGCCTTTTCCCGGTGGAAAGAAAAAGTCACCACATTTCCCTCTTTTTCCACCGAAGAACCAGCTACTTCCGCAAAAATTCTCTGCCCGTTTACCTCCAGAATAACAATAGAAGATTCTCCCAAAGGTTCTACGCTATATACCAAACCCTTCATGGTGTACCCACCTTCCACTTCCACTCCCAAAAGCACATCACCAGGACGGACACCCACAATCCACTTTTCTTTGCCATCCTCTTTTTTCATTTTTTGAGCCAATTCACTGGAAAGAGGAAAGGTAAATTCATGGAATTTAAGAAAGGATTGTCCACCTTCTTCCACCAAGGAGCATTCGATGAAATTCATCGGAGGTTCACCAATAAAACCAGCTACAAAAAGGTTCGCTGGTCTTTCGTAGAGATCTTCTGGGCTTCCGACCTGCTGAATTTCCCCAAGATTCATAACCACCACTTTATCAGCCATACTGAGTGCTTCAAGCTGGTCGTGGGTCACATATATGACTGTTAAATTCCATTCCCTCTGGATTCGCTTCAAATCGATACGGAGTTTGGCCTTCAATTGAGCATCAAGATGTGATATTGGTTCATCCATCAGCGTCACCTGAGCATCTTCCCGCACCAAAGCCCGAGCTAGAGAAACCCTCTGCTGCTCACCACCGCTCAACTTTGCCGGCTTAAAACTCAAAATATCTCCAATATCTAAGAGGTCCGCCACAATGGATATCTTCTCCTTGATCTTGTTCTCGGGATATTTCCTCGCTCGCAGGGGAAAAGCGATGTTATCGTATACACTCAAAGGCGGATACAGGGCGTACGACTCAAAAGACATGGCCAACATTCGGTCCTTCGGTGGCAAATCATTAACCCTTTTTTCACCTATGTAGATATCTCCTCGGGAAATCTTTTCTAACCCAGCAATCATTCTCAACGTTGAGGTCTTACCACACCCTGAGGGACCCAATAAACACAGAAATTCTCTATCCTCGCACCGAAACGAAGCATCCTTCACTGCTTCTATCCTTTGAGCAGCACCAGCCTCTTCCCGGTAAAATTTCCAGACATGCTCTACTCGCACCTCTGCCATTTTGCATCACCTAACTAAGGAAAATGATGTTCTTTTTGGATTCTCGATCAAACACCTGAATCTCTTCCATTCCGAAGAAATACTGCACCGTATCCCCCGGTTTCACCTTTTCCTCCGCTGAGAGCTGGACGGTGAAAGTGAAGTTCTTTTCAGTAGCCACGAAAACAATTTTCCTCGAACCACGCAGTTCCACAAATTTCGCTACACCATGAACAATTGTCCCAGAAGAGGAAGATAAACCGGGCGCTAAAGGTACAATTTTACTTGGAAAAATACCCATGATAACTTCCTGGAATTTCATGGCACGGATTTTTTCCTGGGTAAAAGATGACAATCTGAATAAAATCCCTTTCACATCCAGAACAATTTCACCGTCTTTTGTAACAACATTTGCATCGGCGTAGTTCATGGGCGGATCACTCACAATCATACCCACAAATTGGCTTGCTGGGTGGTTATAAATCTCCTCCCAGGTTCCAATTTGTTCTAAGATCCCCCTATTTAATACCGTAATCCGATCCGCTACCGAAAAAGCTTCCAGATAATCAGTAGTGGTATAGAGAGTAGTGGTACCACGTTCTTCCTGCCATTTTTTCAATTCCCTTCTTAAGCGGTGCCGGAGCTTAGCGTCGAGATGTGCAATCGGTTCATCCAAAAGAAAAGCCTTGGGCTCCCGAATGAGACATCGAGCTAAACTCACTCTCTGCCGTTGTCCACCACTCAGTTCTTTTGGCTTTCGCTCCAAAAGCATGTCAATTTCCAGAAACCGAGCGACTTCAAGAACCCTTTTCCTCACCGCTTCCTCAGAAAAATTACGAGCTCTCTTCGGTGAACGCAGGGGGAAAGCGATATTTTCAAACACCGAAAGATGCGGATACAGAGCATACGTCTCGAAGGCCATAGCTACATCCCGCTCAGCGGGGTCAAAATGGTTAATGACCTGACCATCCATCAAAATTTCACCGGATGTCACATTTTCCACGCCAGCCACCATCTTCAAGGTGGAACTCTTTCCTGCACCAGGAGGACCCAGTAAAACGACAAGTTCTCCTTTGCGGGTTCTAAAGGACAAGTCTTTCACTGCCACCAGACTCCCATACCTCTTGGTTACATTTCTGAGCTCCAACTCCACCATGTCTTCCTCCTCATCCCTTCACTGCACCAAAGGTCAGACCGCGCACCAAGTATCTCTGAATAAAAATGGCCAAAATCAGAGATGGCAAGAGGGTGATAATCGCAGCAGCAGCCATTTGCCCCCACAAAACCTGTTCGTAGGAAATGAACCCCATGAGAGACGGAGTAACCGGCCGAGTGACATCAGAGGAAAGAATATATCCAAAGAGAAATTCATTCCAAGCAAAGATGAAAGAGAGAATCGCGGTTGCTGCAATACCTGGAGCAACAAGAGGCAAATCAACTTTGCGGAAAATTCCCCACCACGAATACCCGTCAATCCGGGCTGCATGTTCCAATTCCATGGGAATATCCTCAAAGAAACCTCTCATGAGCCATACTGAAAAAGGTAAGGTAATCAACTGGTAGGCAATCATCATCCCATGGTATGTTCCATAAATACCCAGTCTTCTAAAAATGACAAAAAGAGGTAAGATAACAATTAACCCCGGTGCAAATCGGAAACTGAGAAGCGTAAAAGCAAAGTTCTCTTTACCTCGAAAATTATACCGGGCCAGGGAATACGCTGCCGGCACTCCCACGAGCATACTCAGTCCCACCGCTCCAAAACAAACAATTAAACTATTCAAAAAATAACGGGGGAAGTCAGTCTGAACGGTTTCATACTTTCCCAACCATGCTTTTCCCAGAAGCACTACCGAATAATTTTCCAGAGTCGCATCAAAAACGAACTTTGGTGGATAGGAAATAACATCTAAGGGTGTTTGGATCGACATATTGAATACCCAATAAAGAGGAAAAGCGGTCCACAACATCAAAAGAATAAGACCAATAAGCGACACAAACTGAACTATAGAAAACTTTTCACTATTCATTCGCCCAAACCTCCACCGCATTAGTATCCATGGACTTCGCTAACTGCCTTTTTCCATTGGCCCACCAGGAAATAACTCAAAGCATAAACAATCGCCCACAACACCACGAGGTGTGCGAAAGAATATCCCATGGCCGTCCAGCGAAAACTGTGATAGTATGCCTGCACTGAAAGAGTCATTGTAGCACTGGCCGGACCACCTTTTGTCGCTGCATAAATGATGTCAAAATGTTTGAGACAATCCATAATCCTAAAGAGGAGCACAATGATAATAACCGGCTTCAAAAGAGGAATGGTCAACTTTCGGAAGGTAAACCAGTTTGAAACCCCATCCACAGCTGCAGCCTCATACGGTTCCTTAGGCAAATTCTGGACTCCTGCCAGGAAAATCATACCAGCAAAGGGAATGAATACATATGCATCAATGAGGATAACAGATAAAAGAGCTGTGCTTGAGCTTCCCAGCCATTCGGAACCAGGAAGTCCCACAAGTTGCAAAAGGTAATTGAACACTCCCTGGATAGGGGCCATCATCAGTTTCCACATAATTGCTGCGACCGTAGGTGGTAACATCACCGGAAGGAGGAAAAGGGTACGCCACAGTTTCTGACCCAATAAACCGATATTCAAAAGATATGCCGCAATAAAACCAACGCCAACTTCAAAAAGCACCGCACCGATGGTAAAAAGAATCGTAACCTTGAGAGAGTTCCAGAATTCCGGATCGCGAACCAGTTTTATATAATTGCTAATCCCGATAAAATTGGAAGTTCCAGTGGTCAAATTGAAATTGGTAAAAGACATAACCACAGAATAACCGAAAGGAGCGAGAATCCCTACCGTCAAAAGAAAAGCCGGAAGAAAAAGCAACAAAGCAATATTTTTCCGCCAAAAACTTTGACGCAACTCCATTCCACTGGCCAAAATTGACACCCCTCTCTCTTCTCATTCTGTGGGATGAGGTTGCCCTCATCCCACAGAACCATCCCTCTGTATAACTCTATTTTTTCCACTTCGCCATAAACTCGTTAATCTTCACCGCTGCGTCATCCAGGGCCTGATCCACGGCTTTCTTCCCTTCATACGCCTCATGGAGCGCTTCAGCCCAGATATCACCAATCGCCGTCACATCGGGGTTAGGAGTCCAGCGGATGTCACCATACTTTGCATACATGGCATCCACAATTTCTCGATATTCACCAGGTTTGGTACCCCATTTCATGGTTTTCTCTACCACTGCTGGATTTTCCCAAACCGATTTTCTGGTTGGATTAAAGTTATCGTGCTTCAAAGTCCCGTCAAGCATGGTCTGTGGAGCAGTAGCCCACAAGAGGAACAACCATGCTGCCCCTTTGTGTTTAGAAAGCGAACTCATTCCCAGGGACCAGGTCCACATGTTTGAAGTAATGTTTCCATCAGGCGCTGCTGGAGGCAATGCATATCCGGTTTTGCCTGCTACTACCGACTGAGCCGGATTCTCATAAGTGGCCGCAAAGAAGTCACAATCTGTGATTTCATAGAATCTCCCTGCAGCAAAGTTTTGTTTGGCATCATACCAGGTATAGTTTGGCCAACCCGGAGGTCCAGCCTTCTGAAGAATATCAACCCAGATCTTGGTGATTTCTTTAGCTTGAGGAGTGTTGATCGCCGCCGTTAAATCAGGATTGAGGTCCTTCTGCCCGTAGGTGCTAAAAGCAGTAAAGTACCCTGAATGCACCGTCGACCAGCTTTTAATGCCACGATTGGCGACTCCGTACACCTGAGGTTTTTCCTGCTTTCCTAATTCAGCCGCTTTGGCCAGAGTATCCAAGAGGTCTGGATAGGTGGTGGGCACAGTGAGACCCCATTTTTCTCGTAAGTCATTCCGATAAGCCTGGCAGAAGAATTCAACCATTACCGGAATACCATTCCACCGCCCCTGTCCCAATCCTCCAGCAATCGTTCCATCCCACATATTGGCCCGCAACGGTTTCTCATAGAAATCGTCACGATTATACCAGGCCTGATCCGTGAGTTCTGGGTTATTCCAGTAGGGATTCAGGTCTTCAATCCATCCCGCATACTGGTATCGCCACTCGAACATAGGTGAGGTCATGTACACATCAAAGATACCACCACCACTGGAAAGGTCGATAAGGAGCTTTTCAAAAAACTCCTCCTCCGGCAAAATCACGTAAGCAACCTTAATACCAGTCAACTGTTCAAAAATAGGCAGTAACGGCCTTAAGGACTCGGTAAACGGATGCTTATTCAAGCCAATCGTTAACTGCGTTCCCTCAAAAGCCTTCCAGTTGACTTTCGCCTGCTGATAATAGGCCAGAGGATCTTCTTGAGCCCCAACCACAGAGACCAAAAATACGAGCATCAAAACAACCACAAACCCACTCATCTTTTTCATGCCCTCAAATCCCTCCTATCATTTTTTCCATTTTCCAAAATCAATTTTCCACAACTATCCAACGTATTCCTTTCTACTTCAATTCCATTTCCGCTCTTGACATCACCTCCTTCGGTTAGAGAGTAATCATGACCCGATAACCCACTCAAACCTCCCCCAGAATTTTCTCTGCCGTCAGGCTATCCACAATCAACACGTGGAGGAACTTACCCTGCAAAGCTCCCAGAATGGCATCAGCTTTTTCTAAACCACCCGCAACACCGATTACCAGAGGACATTTATTGCGCAAATCATCCAGAGATACGGCGATTCGACGCTCATTGCCACTGAATTCCACAATTTTTCCTGAAACATCGAAAAACGTTCCACAGATATCACCCACTGCACCCTTGGCAAGCAACTCCTGGTATTCATCAGCCGTAATCGCCCCAGTCTGGATCAGCATCGCACCGGGAGAAACACTCCCAATACCCACCAGCGCCAAGTCAATTTTCTCCTTCAAGGTAGCCTGGACGTTCTCATCTTTTAACATAGCATCGCGCGTAACCCGGTCTTTGGTGAAAGCGGGAGCAGGAAGGTAGTACACTTGAGCATTCAGAGCTTCAGCCAAACGCTTGGGAATCTCGGTGGCAAACACATTAGCAGAAATACGACTTAATCCCCCCATGAGCTGAACTACATTGAGATTCAAATCTTCTCGAATAAAGGATGGTCGGACATAGCGAACGAGCTCATACAGGGTTCGACCATAAGCAACGCCAATTTTATTTCCCGGAGCTATCGTTTTCAGGAAAAAGCGAGCCCCTGCTTCCCCTACCGCTTTTCGAATTAAATCACTGTCCCGACTGAAGACACTCACCACATGGGCCTTACGAAGACCAAATTTACCCTCTATCTGTTTTTCCAGATTCCGGACACCCTCTTGAGCAGGATCGATGACTTCAATTTGGACAACCCCTTCCTCTTTCGCCTTCCTTAAAAGCCTCGAACACCGCTGCCGGGACATACCCAGAATCTTCGCAATTTCTATGATTGATAAATCATCAAGATAATAGAGCTTGGCAATCTTTGCCAAAAGGCCTTTATCGGTTGAACCATCCAATTTAGACCCTCCTTTGCAACAACTGTTGGATAACTGTTGGATAACAAAAATTATAACAATTGTTGATTAACAAAGTATCAAATCACATTCAAAAAGTCAAGATGTTTTGTTCCAACTTCAGCGTTTATCACCCAATCAAGATATGGAAGGAAAGACCGCCTCTCTTCATCAGGTTTATCACGGACGAAGAAAGGCGATTGTGGCTATACTCTAAGTCCAAATTTCACTGGCGATGGCTTTCAGATTTTTCAGACCCTCTACAGCCAAAGTTTCTCCAGATTCAGCAAATTTTCGCCATATGGCACACATCCGGTTCAGCTCCTCAAAGCTCGGGTCAAACGATTCAATCACTAAAGGTCCACTGTACCCAATGTCCTTTAACGCGATAAAGAACTCCTTCCAGGGGACAAGGCCAGTACCCGGTACTCCTCGGTCGCTTTCACACACGTGAACATAACCAAGATACTCCTTGCCACAAATTTCCACCGCTTTTCTAAAACTCCGCTCTTCCCGAATCATATGGAAAGAATCAAGATGAACCTTCATGTTCGGAACACCAACATCTTTACAGTACCGCACGGCATCTTCAGCAATATTCAGAAAATGCGTCTCAAAACGCTGCACTGGCTCTACGGCGATGACTACATCCCCTTTTTCCTTTGCATATTCAGCCACCTTACGCATAGCCTCAACCGACCACTTCCATTCATCTTCTGTGCGAGGCTTACCAGTTAAATAGCCCCAAGCCGCATAATTCACCCCCCCAATGATTTTCGACCCCAAAGCCAAGTTGATATCCACCATCAGTTTAAGGGTCTCAACCCCGTTTTCCCGTATTTTTGGATCTGGTGACAGAAGGTTAGTCTTTTCATTGAGGGTAATGGTCGTCACCGGTTCGATACCCACCTGGTCTACTCTTTTCTTCACCTTTTCCGTTGGAAACGTTTCCGGATGGGAAATGAAAATATCGATGACCTCAAATCCCACCTCTTTCGCTCGATCGATCACCCATAAATCCTTCTCCGAAAAAGCCTCCGTCCAAATAAATGTGTCTACCCCAAACTTAAACATATTTTTCGCTCCTTTCTTTCTTTATTTTGATTCTATCATCTCGGGATATGGGCAAAAACGTTGTATACCGTATAACCAATTAAAAGAAAAGGGAAACCCCCCTTAAAAAGCTGGATATGAAAAGGCTGAAAAAGGAGGACAATCCCCATCACCATAATTCCCATACCCAAAATTTCAATACTATTAACAACCTTTCGTTTTTTCTCTCTCCCAGCCATTCCCTTTGCCAAAAAGGTTGAGGAATTATCAAGACCCATGGTTTCAACCCCCAACTTCAATTTGTGTAGATTCTCATACCACTTTCAACATAAAAAAAATAAAGATTTTCTTCTGGAAATAGCACAAAAACCTCTGATCCGTGTCTAGGAACAAAATCACCAGGAAGTAACGCCTTAATGGGCCACCCACCAAGATTTAAATTAACGAATTTCTCCGCGCCATGATATTCTACATTTTCTACAGCTGCTTTCATCCAAGCCTCATCTGCGCTTCCCGATACCAGAATACTTTCTGGCCAAATGCCAACTAAAACCCTATCTCCACCTCTCAGTTTCTCCTCCAAAAATTTAAATTTCTCAGACCTCACCTTAAAGATGTAATCATGACGATCCTTTATAGCCAACTGCCCGTTCAGAATATTGCATTCCAGGAAATTCATAGAAGGCGCTCCTATAATACGAGCCACACTAACATTCACGGGATTGATATACACTTCACGAGGGGAACCCACTTGAATGATTCTACCATGCTCCATGATACCAATACGGCTTGCCATAGCCATAGCTGAAATATTATCATGAGTAGCACTAAGAATTGTAATGCCATACTCTTCGTGAATTCTTTTGAATTCCGTTTGCAATTCTTCCCTGAGCTTATAGTCTAAACTACTTATCGGCTCATCAAGAATGTAAATTCGCGGTCTTCTCACCAGAGCTCTACCAAGCGCCACTCTTTGCTGTTCTCCACCACTAAGGTGGCTAACTTTGCGCTTTAAAAGATGTGTTATGTGAAGCTCCCTGGCAATGTTTTCCACCCTCCTTTTTACCTCATCTTCAGGTACCCTAAAAAGAGGCGAACGAAGGGGAAACGCAAGATTGTCATATACATTTAAAACAGGGTAAAGGTTGTGTGATTCAAACATAAAAGCAAAATTCCTTAAAGGAGGAGCGACATGGGTAATTTCCTGACCATCATAATAAACTTCTCCAGAGTCAGGCTTTTCCAGACCCATTACGATTCTGAGCGTAGTGGTTTTACCAGCACCAGTAGGACCAAGAATGACGAAAAACTCGCCATCCTGTACTTCCAAATTCAAACCGTCAACAGCAACGATGTCTCCAAAGATTTTTGATATATTCCGCAGCTCAAGCATAACACTCCTCCCCTTAATTCACGATAGCCATCCCATTATCGCGATCGAAAATACAAACCTTATCCTCCCTGATTCGACTCCAAACTTTTTGTCCCGTCACTAAGGACAAGCTCCAATCCGTTCTCACACGAAAAATCTTTTCTCCCACGAGAAAATCAACGAGACGATATCGACCAGCAGGCTCTATAGCAATAATCTCTAATAGAAGACCATCATTTCCTGTTTCGCCATCGATATGGACATATTCTGGTCTTATTCCCATTATGAACTCCCTGTTTTGATAATTCTTGAGAGCGTCAATCAAATCCGACCTATGGAGCTTTAATCGGTAATCTGTCCCCTTCAAAACCAGCGAACCTTCATCATACTCACACTCTACGAAATTCATTCCTGGAGTGCCTAAGAAATTACCCACAAAAACCGAATTCGGATGTTCGTACAGTTCTTGGGGAGAACCAATTTGCAAAATCAAGCCATCTCTCATGACGACTATCACATCTCCCAAGGCCATGGCCTCCCTTTGGTCATGAGTAACATATACAGTTGTAATGCCAATCTTTTTCTGCAACTTACCTAATTCGCTCCGCATTTCTTCCCGAAATTTCTCATCCAGCGCACTCAGTGGTTCGTCAAGCAAAAGAACATTAGGCTCACGCACAATAGCTCTTGCCAAAGCAACTCTTTGCTGATCTCCAGGTGGTAAGATACTTGCTTTATATTTCAAAAGATCTTTTAACTGAAATATCTGCACCACTTCTCTGACCTTCTCTTCAATCTTCCTGGGAGGGACGCGACACGCTCTTAAAGGAAAAGTAATATTCTCCAGCACTTTCATGTGCGGATAAAGAGCGTAAAATTGGAAAACCATACCTACATTTCTCTCGCTGGGACTCAAGGCAGTTACGTCCCTTTCATCAAAATAAATTCTTCCCTCGGTGGGAATCTCCAAACCGGCTATACATCGTAAAGTGGTTGTCTTCCCACATCCAGAAGGCCCTAGTAGAACCACAAAACTACCATTTTCCACTCGTAAGTTAATACCATCAACAGCCTTTACATTTTCATAATATTTTTTCAAATTCTCTAACCTAACGAGGGACAATTTCCACACCTACCTTTGTATATTTTGCGCCGCTAATCTGTTAAGATACCGAATGAAAATGAGGCTCAAGCTCATGATAACAAGCAAAAGAATGACACCATAGGCAGATGCTTCGCCGGTATAAAAGTACTGGAAAGCCCTCTTATAAAGATCAAAGGAAAGGGTCTGCGTTGCACTACCAGGCCCACCACCAGTAAGGGTATAAATCAAATCAAAAGCCTTAATCGAGTCAATCATCCTGAACAAAACCGCTATGATTAAAACTGGAGCCGAAAGAGGAAGAGTGATATGTCTGAACTTAAACCAAGACGAAGCACGGTCTATTTCCGCTGCTTCGTAAAGGTACTTTGGAATAGCGGTAAAAGCGGCCAGAGCAAGCAGAATCATGAATGGCGTCCACATCCAGGTATCCACAATGATCACACTATAGATACTTACACTTTCCCGAGCTAACCATTCCATCTTACTCACTCTAAAAAGTGCCAGAATGTAATTAACGATTCCCCACTCAGTATTAAACATATACTTCCAGAACAACCCCACCACAATTGGACAGAGCATCATAGGCATAAGAATAAGCGTCAAAACAAGACCTCTCCCCCTGAAGTTCTTCTGCAAAAGATAGGCAATGCTGATTCCTAAAAGAAACTGCACCAGAACGTTTAAAATAACGAATTTCCCTGTAAAAACGAATCGTTCCCAAGTAAAAGGGTCAGTCAAAATAAAAGAAAAATTCTCAACGCCAATAAATTTGGGCGGAGTTGCTGCTCTCAGCACCGAAAAGTTATAGAAACCAGACTTTATAAGAGTAATGAAAGGATAACCGACCAAAAACAGCAAAATGAAAAGGCTGGGAAGAAGAAAGAAAAACATAAATGTCCGATCTGACAAACCGTACGTCTTTCTTGCAGGCGTAAATGCATCACTCACCCTGATAAATTTCTCCACTACATCTTCTTTCTGATTTACTATTCCTTCGTTCTTGTCCATTTTATTCCTATCCATCTTTTATTCCCCACTTTCAGTGGAAATTTCATAAATTTTGAGAATATAACCTGGGGTCAGCCGAAAGAAGTATCGTTTCCACATTGTTTCACCAACAGGTTTCACTGGTAAAAGAGTGCTTATAAAAAATCCATTTCGGGATGAAACGTATCCCACTGCGATACCATAACTTGTATTCCAATTTCCCTTCAACTCAAACAAGAAGGGTTGATTCTCTAAGCGAATAAGCCTTTCTACATCCTGAATGCTCGAAGCAACATTATCCTCGAGAGAAACAGTTTTAGTCACAACTCTCACCGATCCACCTCGAGCGTTGATGAACTTTTCCAAAATTTCCGATACCCCGGTTTCGGATTGCTCACAAGCACACCTTCTTTTGAGCATTTCGACATCCTGCATCATAAGATGAATATTAGTCAATAAGAAATGAGGATCATCGGGGTATATGGGCATTGTAATAAAACCTTTTGCTTTCCAGTAATCCGCCAAAGTGACAACGGCGTTGGAAAGACTACTCAAATAGTACTCCCAAAAAGGGAAATCGTGACGGACCTCAATCCAGGAAAAATCTCCGGCTGATAACGGAGGAGATTCTGTGACCAAAGAGACGTTTTCCCAATCCAAGTTCTGCCCACTACATTCAGCCAGTGTAAAATGTAAAGAATCACTTTTTAAATAAAGATCGTCAAGAATTTTATCCTCGTAGCTATAAATAATCCTTACCCAGAAAGACACAGGGCTAATGCAGGTTAAATGTATATCCAAAACTTTTACTTGGTCTCCAAAACGACTCATCAGTGCTTCGTGCGCCAACCGCTTTGACTCTTCTAAAACTTTAGATAGATATTCTCCTAACCCTACTCCTATCAGTTGATCCCCAACAAAAACAAACTCATAAGGAGTATCTTCCGTACCTCGATAACCAACCACTTTCCCAATCTTTTGATTAGAGCAATCAAAAAGAGGCAACGTGTAATGCCAATCTAAATTTAGCGGAACCTTATTTAGAAAATGCCTCATTTCTTGAGGAACGAAAGCGGGAACACTAATGGCACCAAGCTGGTAACAGAAAATATTTATTAAGGCGAAAATTATAAAAAACGCAAGTCGCCTCATCTTCTCCCCAAAACCCCGAACGTCATTCCCATTAAAAGGTAATTTCGGATAAGAATGAACAGCGCTAAAACCGGAACAATTAGAATAAATCCAGCTGCAGCAACCTGACCCCAATCAAGACCCGCGGCACCGAGAGCAGCAGCAATCCGGGGAGGAAGGGTTTTCGCGTATCGCGTGGTGACAATCGATGCAAAGGTAAATTCGTTCCAGGCAAAAATAAAGCAAAAACCCATGGTTGCAGCAATACCGCCCTTTACCGAGGGAATGATAATCCTCCAAAATATTTTCCAGCGCGTGTAACCGTCCACCAACCCAGCCTCTTCGTACTGAACTGGTACGGAATCATAAAAACCTTTCATAATCCATATGGCCAAACCAAGGTTTGACATAGTATAGAGCAAAACCATACCCAACCTCGTATCCTGCAACCCCAATCGCGAAAACATAATATAGATAGGGATAATCACAGCCACAGGGGGCAACATACGAGTGGAAAGAGTAAAAAATAAATAGTCATTTTTGCCAAAAAAGCGAAACCGGGAACACGCATATCCAGCCATTACCCCCAGGATAACCGCCAAAAAGGTACCCAAACCAGCGGCAATGAAACTATTGATAAGACACAGAGCAAAGTCAGTCTGCCCCGCTCCACCTTCCAGAAAA
>JBDIWM010000019.1 GCA_039638595.1 Atribacterota bacterium | reverse complement strand
ATCTTCATGGTCAATCTCCTTCTTGTGCTGGGACACAATCGGCGGCGTATCGTGGAAGTGGGAACCACGTATGCCGTGGCGGTATTTGTCACGTATCTCTTCCTTGGGATCGGAATCTTTGAGGTGTGGCGAAGCCTTTCGGTCTACCAGGTCATTTCCCGAGTGGTCTATGGGGTGATGGCAGGCATTTTGATTGTCCTTGCAGCACTGAGCATCAAGGATGCCTTTTCGTACCGCAAAACAGGAAAAGACACAGAAATGACCTTAGGACTTCCCAAGGGTTGGCGGGTGAAAATCAACCAGTACCTCAAAGAAAGTTTCACCAACCGGGGATTTTTCCTGGCCGCGATCTTGAGCGGCTTTGTCATCTCCATCGTCGAAGCGGGGTGCACCGGCCAAGTGTACCTGCCTACCATCATGTACATCGCTCGGGAAGTTCAAGAGTACCGCTTGCGAGCGCTTGGGTATCTCCTTTTCTACAACGCATTCTTTATCGTACCGCTCATCGTCGTTTTCCTCAGCATCTTCTTCGGTAGCCAATCCAAAGCACTCGTTCAATTCGGTCGCAAGAATGTCTTTGCTTCCAAACTGGCTCTGGCAGGCCTATTTGTGGTGCTCAGCGTTCTCCTTCTTGAGGGTGCAATCGCCTAAAATGAGACCAGACAGTGCCAGATAAAAATATAGCCCAGAAGGTCGATTTCTTCCCAGATTTTCTGCACGAGTTCCGGGCTTCCTAGCAACTCTGGGAGTTCTTTTCGCTTTTCTTCCCAGGGAAAGCACACCCCTGGTTTTCGTATCTCCTTTTCCTCCATGTGGCCTCATCCCCTTTTAATATTGTCCATACTCCCGGGTGGCCTCAGTCAATGCCCTAACATTTTCAATGGAAGCATCATTCTGGATAATGGCTCCAGCATCCATGATATAGCCACCATCCCGAGCTACACCTTCGATGATTGTACGACACATCATCCGCACCTCTTCCGGCTTGCCAAACGTCAAAAGGTCATTCGGAAATCCTCCGCTTAGAGCAAAGCGGTCACCCAAAACTTTCCGCGCCCTAAAGAGGTCCCCCCGATCCACATGGTAAATCACACTTCCTGGAGGAAGTTCCCGAAAGGCTTCCAAGTGTGCATCCCAGTTTCCCTCGGCGTACATGAGGACTTGATGACCATTCTTCCAGAGCTCTTCCAGGATGGGTTTGGTCGTGGGCCAGTAGATATTTTGAAAGTGCTCCATGGAAATGAACGGAACACAGCTGCGGTGCATCCACATGGTGACTGGGAGCTCTTTTTCCGGGTCAGCACTCAAAAGAGCCACTTTCAAGAGGTGTGGCATTAAGGCTTCGCAGGCCTTCTGTACTTTCCGGGGCCGCTCGATGAGATCCCGAGCCAAACCATAGTACCCCCGGAGCTTATCGGCAAGAATATCAAGCGGGGCTTTCAGAATCCCACAGATTGCCGGAACCACTCCCCTTTCCCTTAACGCTTCATTCTGCTTCCCCAGAGCCGTAAAGTAGTCGAGCATGGCCATACCCCCCTTGAGGTAGGCGAGATTGTTACGAAAGGTTACCGGTACTCCCATGGGAACGGCATCTCTGGATACACGCGGAAACCACACGTTAAAGAGATACCCCGTGGGGTCCTCAATGAGGAGGTCATATTCCTCCTCCCGCATAAATGCCCTGTCTTCAGGTGGTTCCAGATACTGGAAACCCACATCGGGCGGTAATTCTACCCCGGGAAAAGCATAATAAGAAAGGTTCATAGCTTGAGGAATTCCAGCAAAGACGTAAACCATATTTCCAACCACGGCATCCCAGTCGAAATCCTCAACACAGCGTAACACCGCTTCAAAGGCTTTTCGATAGTCCTGGGTGACATCCTGGCAGGTGAAACCGGCATATTTGGCGGTGAACTCCGCCACAAAGAGCCGAATGGGAACCATATCCGGTTTTTCGTTCCGCATAGCGGCGAGATAGCGTTTCAAACGAGTCTGGTAGCGTGTTTCTTGAGAGCACACCGAAAAATCCCCCCTCTAAATGACTACTTTGAGCCAGCCACCATCCACGTAATAGGTGGAACCCACACAGTAACTGGCGCAGGGAGAAGCCAGAAACACAAAAAACTTGGCCAGTTCTTCGGGGTGAGCAAAACGACCGATCGGGGCATGTTCTTTTGCAATGCGCTCCAGGTATTCTTCGGGTGTGATTCCCAGATCCTTACTAAGGATACCGGCGGTTTTATACCAGTCGGGAGTGAGAATTAGGCCAGGATTTACACAGTTCACCCGGATATTATAGGAAATCAATTCATTGGCCAGACACTTCGAAAACATGGCAAGGGCCGCCTTGGTCACATTATAAATTGGTTCGTAGTCAAGGGGCTGGCGAGCGCAGATTGAGGCATTATTGATAATCACCCCTCCACCCCGTTTTTGCATGAAGGGCACCACCGCTCTTGACATCCGTACCGCCGCCATCACATGAAGGTCCCAGTAGTACTGCCACCGCTCATCGGTGGCGTCCATAATCTTTTCCGCGCTTCCGGTTCCAGCATTATTGATGAGAATATCCACACCCTGAAAGATCTTGGCCACTGCCCCAATAAACCGCTCAATATCGTCCTTTTTCGTCACATCACAGTCCATACCAAGGGTTTGTACTCCATACTTTTCTGCCAACTCCCCTGCGACCGTTTCTACCCGCTCCTTGTTCCTCGCGCATAGGGCGAGGTGGACACCTTCTCTGGCGAATTCTTCCGCCACCGCTTTTCCGATACCAATACTTCCTCCAGTGATGACCGCCACTTTGTCCTGCAGCTGTAAATCCATAGCGCCCTGTTTCCCCCCTTCCAAAACGACTCCTTACCAGTATACCAGAAACAGCGCGAGTTCCTTCCTCCTCCCGGAAGAATTCTTCCGGGAGGAGGAATTTTCAGGACGCCGGAGGGGGAATCACCGGCTCTGGCAAAGGTAAGGAAAGCCAGGCTTCGATGTCCTTTTCTTCAGCATCCCAACGATAGGCTACGTCTAGATTGTTTTGGTCAATGAGCTGGGTTGGCGCCCAGTAAAAATGGCCTGGTTCGATTTCGCCGTTAATGACCCCAAGGAGAAGTCGCAAAGCCATAACCGAAGCGATAGAGGGTGGATTCGCATTGGTGAGCTGAAGTTTCCCGGCCCTAATCAAATCCAGTCCATAGGGTGCTCCATTTTGCGAGACGATTCGAACCTGCTCCAACTTCCCCAATCGTTCCAAAGCATTCGCTGCACCCACGGCCATGTCTTCGTTCTGGACGAAGAGCCCAGCAAGATCTGGGTGGGCAGTAATGATATTGGTCGCCGCCTCATACGCTTTCTGTCGATTCCATTCTCCAGAAACCTGGGCTACCACTGTGAGATTGGGGTTCTTGGCTAACCCTTCTTTAAACCCTTCACTATACGCCTCGGCATCACCCCGGCCGAGTGTTCCTTCGATAATGGCGACCTTCCCTTTGGTAAGATTTTCTGCCATCCATTCCCCCAGTGGTCGGGCAAATCCCTTAAGGTCGATTTGCATGAACCCGGCTGATTTGGGAAGGAGGTCGGGATGATATCCGTACTGGAAAAATATTGGCACTCCAGCCTTGCTCGCCGTATCCACCGCTGCACGCTCTGAAGAAAGCGATACTGCGTAAATGAGTATCCCATCTACGCCTCGGGCAATGGCATCTTGAACGTTAGCCAGTTCCTGAGCCGGATCAAGGTTTGAGGTGTAAATGATCATCTTCACACCCAGTTTCTTGGCGGCAACTTCAGCAGCTTGCGAACCATACTGATAATACGGTTCTCCTGTAGCACGGATAAAAGCAATTTCTACCGTTTTTTCTTCCGCCCAAACCGCGCCCAGAAAGACTACCCACCCGAATACCACGACCAACAATCCAATCGAAAAGCGCTTCATGTCACTCATCCTCCTTTCAGTATCCATAAGACTTCTCCCATTTATTTTCTTCTTATAGATTCTCTTCCCACCCCCTTTATCGAGACCCCTGGAACATCACTGCCATCACCATGATGGCTCCCAGAACCACGTTCTGGAAATTCGCACTGATGCCCATGAGGTTCAAGCTGTTTGAAACCAGTCCTAAAAGAAAGACCCCAAGGAGCGTTCCCCATACTCCGCCTCGGCCTCCGAAAAGGGGCGTACCACCAATAACCACCGCCGCAATACTTCGCAACTCATATCCTGTTCCCATGGTAGGGAGCGCCGAATCAAGAATCCCGCTGAGAACCAGGGCAGCGATGCCCACAAAAAGCCCATTTATGGCATACAGGGCTATCTTAACCCGCCCCACCCGGATCCCCGAAAGTCGCGAAGCCTCCTGATTGCCTCCGATGGCATAGGCGTACCGTCCCAGGGGTAAATGACGCAGGAAAAAGGAGGTGAACATAAAGAGCACCCCAAAAAGGATGACCGGAAAGGGAATTCTGAGAATACTCCGAATGCCAATCAGTTCATAGAGACCACCCATACCGTTAATAGGGCTCCCCCGGCTGATGACCACAGCAATACCCTGCAGAAAGGTCATCATACCTAAAGTGATGATGAAGGGATGTGCCCGTTCCAGAGAGGTTAAAAAACCGTTAAAAAAACCAAAAAGCGTGGCGACAGAAAGACAAAGAAATATCGCCAGAGGAAGGGAGACACCACGCAAAAGCCCCATTCCGGCAACGTACGCACTCAGGGAGATGAGGCTTCCCACCGAAAGGTCCAGATTTCCCGAAACAAGGAGCACTGTCGCCCCCAAACTGACCATGCCCAGGACCGAAATCTGGAGGAGAATGTTGAGAAAATTCTGTACGCTCAAAAAACGTGGATTCACAACCCCACTAATCAACACAATGGCTACAAGGACAAGAAGAAGGACATTCCTTCCCCGGAGCTCGATCTTCAAGCTATTCACCCCCAAGCATAAGACTGAGTAAGTATTTAGGTGTCACCTGCCACGGTTCGTGAATTTCAGTACTCACCCGGCCGTTACGAAACACAAGGATACGGTCTGCAAGTTTCGCCAGTTCATCAAGGTCTGAAGAGAAAAGGAGGATAGCCTTTTGCATCGCTCGTGCCTCAAGAAGCAGTCTCTGAACCTCCTGACGAGCTTCCACATCGATTCCCTGAGTGGGGTTTTCCAGTAACCAGATGTTGGCATCGGAAAACAAAGCTCGGGCTAAAAGTACCTTCCGCTGGTTTCCACCACTGAGTGTACCCACTTCAGCATGAAGGCGAGGCAGGCGAATATTGAGGGTTTGGACGTATGGTTCCGTAGCACTTTCCTCCTTTTTAAGATGAATCGTACCGTACCGGGTGACCTTGCGAAGTCGCACCAGGGTCACATTTTTTGGATAGGAGAGGGGAAGGACCAATCCTTCTCGCCGCATCTCTTCGGGCATAAAAAACACCCCCTGAGCGACCATACCTGAAGGGGAAGGATATCGGCACGGCATACCTCTCACAAAAATGGTTCCTTGCCGAAGAGGTCGCAGTCCAAAAAAGGTTCTTAGTACCTCCTGGGCTCCTGAACCAGTCACACCAAGGAGTCCCACAATTTCCCCCTCTCGGACGGAAATAGTCACCCTGGAAAAACTTACCCCGTCAGAGAGTTCTTTTCCTTCCAAGATGACGGCTCCAGAGAGTCGCTGAACATGTTTTGTTTCTCCATGCAGAGCATGTCCAGCCATTTTTTCCACCAGGGTTTCCTTATTCAGACTTTCTCGGTCGAAAGTTCCCACACATTTTCCGTTACGAAGAACGGTGATCCGTCGAGCAATGGTTAACACCTCATCAAGATGATGGGAAATATAGAGAATTGTCATCCCATGCTCGATAAGTCGCGCAATAAAGAAAAAGAGCAATTGGACCTGTTCCCCCGAGAGAGCAGCGGTGGGCTCGTCAAGAAGGAGTACTTTGGCGTTCTCCCCTAAAGCTTTGAAAATTGCCACCTCCTGTCTTTTAGCCACAGGAAGATCTTCAACTCTTGCTTTTGGATCAATCGTTACACCGAATTGTCGGAACATTCTCTCGGTTTCGGTAACGATTTTACGAAAGTCAACTCGTCCAAAAGGAGTGCAATATTCACGTCCCAGAAAAATGTTTTCGGCAACCGAGAGTGTCGGTACAAGTTGCTGGTCTTGATAAACGGTGGCAATTCCCAGACGCCGAGCCTGGTAGGGAGTTAATGCTGAAAACGACCTACCTTCGATGGTGATGGTTCCTCCATCAGGCCGAAGCGCTCCAGAAATGATTTTCACCAGCGTTGATTTCCCTGCCCCATTTTCACCCACAAGACCCTGAATTTCCCCTTTCTGGAGGGTCAAATATACCCCATCCAAAGCGACCACTCCCGGGAAAACCTTGGTGACATTTTGAAGAGCAAGAACCGTTTGGGTCATCACTTTACTCTAAAACCCAAGTTTTTTCGCAACTCAAGAAGATGCTGAAGGCTCCGTTTTGCCTGTTCTTCAGTACCACATTCGACGCTCAATGCCCCCTCGTATCCTACCCGAGACAGGATGGTCATTACCCGTTCCCAATCAATCACCCCATCCCCACAAGCAACACCAACGGGAGTGCCATGAACTTTCCCTCGCTCATCAAGCAGTGCCCCACCAATGTCCTTAGCATGGACATGAATCACCCGGTTCGCAACCGCTTCAAGCGCCTTATACGGGTCATGACCACTGATAAAGGAGTTTCCAGTATCAAAATTCACCCGCAATAAGGGTGAATCCACAAGATGCAAAATCCGCTCCAGCGTTTCAGGGTTAGTGGTAAATTCGTTATGGGGCTCAATACCGATGTAAATTCCATACCGTTCCGCGGTTTGCAGTACCACCGTGAGGCTGTACCGCATGATTTGGAACGCCTCTTCATCACTCATCCACCTGGGTTTTAGACCTTCATCAGTATTCACCACCGGTGCCCCAAGCTGATATGCAAAGCGAATGGCACGCCGTAAAAATGGGACCCCCACGTCGGGTCGCATCAGCGGGGCATGAGCCGAAACCCCCGAGAACTTCATTCCAAAAGAAGCTAAAAAATCCCGGTAATAAAAGGCATCCTCGTCCATACTAATGGCATGGTAATACCCAGCTTCGACCAGAAGATCTCGACCATCAAGGAGAATCGGCTCAAATGCTTCATACCCCATCTGGGCGGCTTTTTCCACTGCATACTCAAAGGATTTGTCTGCATGCCTCACAAACTCGCCATTCACTCCAATAATCATACGTACACCTCCCTGTACTGGTCAAAAAGGCTGCACAAAATTATTGCTCAAACTTCTTTAATAACACCTACTTTTCGTGTTGCAATTTACTCATTTTCTGATATTATTTAACAAAAACCTCAGAAGATTTGACAACACTATTTTCGCTTTTTTTGTTGTCAAAAAAGAAAGGAACCGGAATAGATGTCACTCGAATCATTCTCGTTGAGTAATCAGCGGAAAAGTCAGTACGCGGTAATCATCGAACCACCATACTCCCCTTGTTGGCGAGCGCTTCCCCATCATCATGTGCTTCACGAACTGGGGTTGGTGAAATCGGGAAGGTGTACCATCTTACTCCATTCCAGGGAAGAATTGTTCGAGGAAAATGAGGTGTTCTTCTTCCCTTCAGGTATCGCCCACGGGTTTCAGGCTGATTCTAATTTTGGGGTTCAGTTTGTAGTGATTCAATTCGCCTTTCTCCCTCCTGATCTTTTACGGGTCCTCACTAATGCTTCCCCAATCGGCCACTTCAGGCTTTTCCCCTTAGAAGCGAGTATTTTCTTAGACCTTGCCCACCGGATTCAGTGGGAGTGTGCTGGAAACCTTGCTTGGGGTGAACTCCAGTGTCAGGCACTCCTGCAAGAACTCATCGTCCTCCTTCTGCGCAGCCACGAACGGGGTTCACTTCCTTATCTGAATCCTGAACAAAAAGCAACCATCGAGCGAACGCTTGATATTTTTCGGGAAAGGGCGTACGAAAAAGTCAAAATCGCGCAGATTGCCCGTGAAGTCGGCCTCTCCCCCCAGCACTTTCGGGACCTCTTCCGTCGTTACGTGGGAGTAAGCCCCAAAGCGTACCTCACCGCTCTGAGACTGCAACGGAGTAAATGCATGCTCCTCCACGCCGAGTACAGCGTCACTGACATCGCCTTGAAACTGGGATTTGCCAACGTCCAGCAATTTTCCAAAACCTTTCGCCGAAATACTGGTATGAATCCCGCTGAATGGCGTAGGATGCATTTCTTCCAGGAAAGGGACGTCTCAAAACCTCGAAAACCATTATCCCCTTCCCCGGGTCTCCTGGACTAATTCAGCACCAACCATGAGACTCACGATTTCGTCAGGATTCGTTTCTTTGGTCAGGCGCTCCCCAACCTTTTCCCCACGGCGAAGCACCACCAAACGATGTGCCACCTGAAAAACGTCATAGAGTTGATGGCTGATGATAATGATGGAAACACCCTGCTCGCTTAAGGTGCGGACAAGATTGAGTACTTTTCTCTGTTCAGCCACCCCCAGCGCAGCAGTAGGTTCATCCATGATGAGGAGTTTGGCATTCCAGTAAATGGAGCGGGAAATGGCCACAGATTGCCTCTGCCCACCGGAGAGGTTTTTGATTTTATTCTTGAGCGATGGGATTTCAATACCCAGACGATGGAGAACTTTTTTCGACTCCTGGAGCATGTAATCATGGTCGAGAACCGGGATGAGCCCTAGAGCTTTTCTGAGTTTTTCTCTCCCTAAAAAAATATTGGAATAGACATTCAAATTTTCAGCCAGAGCCAGATCCTGGTAAATAGTTTCAATACCCAATCTGAGTGCTTCCATGGGGTTTGCGATCTTAACCTCTTTTCCATCAAAGAAGATTTCTCCCTCATCAGCCCGGTGCACCCCGGAAACAATCTTAATCAGCGTCGACTTCCCCGCACCATTATCACCCAGAAGTCCAACCACCTCCCCAGGGTATACCTCCATACTTACCCGGTTCAGGGCCACCAGACCTCCAAACCGCTTGACGATATCCCGAACTGCCAAAAGTGGTTTGCGATCGTTCATCTTTTTACTCTCCCTTTTTCACCATTTCCGGGAAGAACTGGTCAATGAGCACCGCAAGCACCAGAATAATTCCCACATAGACATACTTATTATGGGTTGGTAATCCCAGGTTAACCATCCCGGTTTCTAGAACTCCAATTACCAGAGTCCCAATGATTGAGCCAATCATACTCCCAGTTCCTCCATAGAGACTGGCTCCACCAATGACCACCGCCACTACCGAATCCAGCATCCTGGCTGAACCAGCATCGGCTCGACCAGTAACAAAGCGCAGGGTATACATCACCCCCGATAACGCGGCAAAGAAAGAGGAAATCATGTAAACCCGGATGAGATCCCGATCCACAGGAATGCCCGCTCTGCGCGCTGCATCGATGTTCCCACCAATGGCATAGACGTGCTGGCCAAACTGGGTACGGGAGAGGATGAAGGCAAAGACGAGAACCGCGACAACGGAAAAAAGAAACACGTTGGGAAAAAGAGCCAAAAGAGCCCGGATTTCAGCCCGACTAATGCCCTCCGGTGGGGCAAAAAAGCTAAAGCCTCGTCCCGGAAGATAGTAAAGGATATAACCATTGCCAATGAATCCAACCAACGACGGCAACCCAGCAATGGGAACGTTATTACAGAGAATTTCAGAAAGCCCATACGCAATGCCGTACATGCCAAAGGTGGCGATAAAGGGAGGAACCTTGAGCTTAGCCACCAGCACTCCGTTTAAAAGCCCGGGTAAAAGTCCCAAAAGGAGTGTCCCGGCTATGCTGATGATAAGAGAAAGAAGCGGTGATACCCCCACCGCCTGAAGAGCAACGATAATCTTGGCGTTGATGACGCAAAAAAGCCCCATCACAAATCCCACCGAGAGGTCAATCCCCCCGGTGATGATGACAAACGTCTCTCCAGCAGCAAGAAGCATGATGGTGGTGGAAGCGACCAGGATATTCTGGAAATTTTTTGCGCTGAAGAACCCAATCCCAGTAAGACTGAAAATGACCGCTTCGGCAAGGAGAAAAATAAAAATCCAGCTCTTTCCCAAAAGGTACAGACGCTCTTGACCCTTTTCAGACAAAACCATTACTCCACCCCTCACTCATACACGACTTCCGGGAAGGTCTGGTCAATAACCACTGCAAAGACGAGAATCGTTCCCACGGCGATATAGCGGTAAAACGGTAAAATCCCACTCATGAGGAAACCAATCTCTAAAAGCGCCAGCACGAAAACCCCCAACGTGGTTCCCCAGATGCTTCCTTTCCCTCCCATGAGGCTTGCTCCACCAATGACCACCGCAGCGATGGCAAACAGTTCAAGGCTGGCCGAAAACTGGGTGTGAGTTCCAATGGAGAAAATCAGGGTAGACATCACCCCCGATAACGCGGCAAAGAAAGAGGAAATCATGTAAACCCGGATGAGATCCCGATCCACAGGAATGCCCGCTCTGCGCGCTGCATCGATGTTCCCACCAATGGCATAGACGTGCTGGCCAAACTGGGTACGGGAGAGGATGAAGGCAAAGACTGAAAGGAGTACCGCTACCACCACAATGGAATACGGAACAATACCAATGAGGTTCCGCATTTCCCCTTCCACAATATCAGGATGCCTTTCAAAAAATGATACCCCCCTGCCAGGGAGAAAATAGGCAAAAAACCCGTTCCCAATTTGGCCCACTTCTGGAGGAAGAAAGGTAATTGGGAAACCTTTGGAAAAGCGAAGCGCAAAGCCATTGGCCACCCCATACATTCCTAAAGTGGCGATAAAAGGAGGAACCCTGAATCGTGCCACCAGAATTCCATTGATGAGTCCTGGTAAAAGACCCAGCGCCAAACCAACCACAATCCCCAGTGGAATACAGAAGGAAGGCGAATACCCTTGAGCATAGAGGTCGCGCATGATAATCGCTGAAATAACTGAAATGAGACCCCGCACAAATCCCACCGAGAGGTCAATCCCCCCGGTGATGATGACAAACGTCTCTCCAGCAGCAAGAAGAAGCGCCGGAGAAGAGGTGAGGAGGACATTATTGAGCGTTTTCGGAGAGAAAAACCCCCTTCCAGTAAGGCTAAAAAGGACTACGAGAACAACGAGGAACAGCGTAACCCAGTTGCGGCCAACCTGAATCGCAACCCTTTGCCCAAAGCTTAAACGATTGTTCTCCATCGTTTCTTCGTTGTGTGGGGAGGGGCATATGCCCCTCCCCACTTGTCAGTCTGCTCGATAGATATACTGCTGCGACTCTGGGTCATCGACGTTATCCCTGGTGAAGAAGAAGAAACGAGGAACCATTCTCTTCGGAATTTCCTTCCCTTCCACAAAGTACTGATAAGCTGCCTCAACCGCCAGAGTTCCAATCTCATAGGGTTTCTGTGCTAGAACCAGGTCCACTTTCCCTTCTCTCAGGGCCTTGATCAGGTCCTCGGTGGCATCCCAGGAAGCAATCTTTACAGCTCCAGTGAGACCGGCATTTACCACGGCCTGATAAGCACCCTGGGCACTATAGAGGTTGGTACCGAAAACTCCCACAATATCGGGATTTGCCTGTAAAGCTGCTGCAACCTGTTGTTGGGCCTTTTCCTGCACATCGAGATTGTATTCCACACCCACAATTTCAATGTCAGGATATTCTGACATTCCTTTTTTGAATCCTTCTACTCGTTCCACCACGCTCGATACATCGGGGTTGGTGGTTTCAATAAAGACTTTACCTTTCTTCCCAATCATTTCTGCCAGATGATGAGCGACCTCCACACCACCCTGGAAGTTGTCCGTTCCAATAAAGGTAAGCGGGAAGGAGTACTCACTGGGTTTGGAGTAATCACCATCACCAATATAGGTATCCACAGTAATGATTTCGATACCACTATCATGAATTCTCTTGAGTGGAGCAATAAGCGCCTCTTTGGAAGTTGGACCGGTAATAATGACATCAATGTCTCCCCGAGCCGCAACCGCTTCCAAAATTGGCACCTGGATTTCTGGACCCCAAGCCTTGGGGTATTCAGATACGAAGAGCTCAAGACCCAACTCTTTCGCTTTGTCAGCGATACCTTTTCCAATCATGTAGTAGAATGGGTCATCAATCGCCGGACACCAAGCAATTTTTGGTTTTTTACCCTGAGCCAGAGCAAAACCTCCCAGAAGGCCAACCATCAAAATTAAAACCAGAGAAACAATAACCAATTTCTTCATTGCTTCAAACCCCCCCTCTCAAAAATGTGATCAATTCTTTACCAAAACGAAACATCAATCCAAAATCCCCTTTCCATCTCTCACCCCCTTTTTTCAGTCTATCATCGGTCCCTCAAGCTTGTCAACGAACAATAATTCCCGGAATGACCTCCCTCCTTCAGGACTGTTTTTCAAACTGGTCCTTGCTCGCTCCGCAGACCGGACAAATCCAGTCGGGAGGCAACGCTTCAAAGGGGGTTCCCGGTGCAACACCAGCATCGGGATCTCCCTTTTCCGGGTCATAGACATATCCACAAATCAGACACACGTACTTATCCATCCTGCACCTCCCCCTCGAAAATTTCTATAAACAACAACCACCATCAGGAACGAAAATTCCAGAGAAGACTTGATGATACACACTTCCCCGGAATTTTCGTTACGTGCTTATGCCTCACAGCGCTTGAGAAGGAGCTCCCACTCTTTATCAACGTAAGCCTGGATTTCCTCCACAAGATGGCGATTCTCCGGCGTGAAAAGGTGCTTGAATCTTCCCTGGGCTTTGAGCCACTCTTCAACCGGTTTCTTTTCTTTCGGTTTATAGGTAAGGCGATATTTACCGTTTTCCACCTCATACATGGGCCAGATACAGCATTCACTGGCCAGCTGCATGATTTTCAGGGTTTCATTGGGTAGATGTCGCCAACCCCGATTGCAGGAAGCCAAAACATTGATAAACGAAGGACCATTGGTATGAAAAGCCTTCTCGGCCTTACTAGTTAGATCCCTCCAGTTCCAGGGTGCCGATTGAGCCACATAGGGAACACCATGCGCAACCACAATCTCCGTCAGATTCTTCCGCCACTGAAGCTTTCCAGGTTGAGCTTCACCATCGGGACTGGTAGTGGTCCAGGCACCCAGGGGTGTGGCGCTGGAACGCTGAATACCAGTATTCATATAGGCCTCGTTATTGTAGCAAACATAGAGAAAACGATGCCCACGTTCCAAAGCCCCGGAGAGGGATTGCAACCCGATATCGTAGGTTCCACCGTCTCCTCCAAAAGCCACAAAATAGACTTCTTCGGTAATTTCTCCTTTTTTTCTTTTCGCCCGGTACATACTTTCCACCCCGGAAATGGTTGCCGCTACGTTCTCAAAGGCATTGTGAATCCAGGGGATATCCCAGGCAGTGTAAGGAAAAATAGAAGTCGAGACCTCCAAACATCCAGTGGCATTCGCCGCTACAACCGGTTTATCGGCTGCCATCAAAATCAAACGCACAGCAATCGGGGCACCACAACCGGCACAGAGCCGGTGTCCCGGGGTGAGCATTTCCTTTCTCTTGGCCAATTCTTTTAGACTGGGCATGTTTTCGCCTCCCTTACTCTCGCAAACCCAGATATCCAATGTGCTCTTCAACTTTGCCCTTTTGCACCAGGTTTTCAATCTGATTTAGAGCTTTGACAATATCTTCTGGGTAGATGTCCCGTCCACCCAGACCATAGAAGAAATCAATCACAAGCGGGCGCGACGGTGCGTCGTACAACGCAGAACGAATCTCAGTAAAGACCGGTCCCCCAAAGCCACCAAAGGAAACCGAACGGTCCAGAACCGCAACACCTCGTAGCGGCACCAAGGCTTTGATGATTTCTTCTTTGGGGAATGGGCGGAAACACCGTATTTTCAAGAGTCCAACCTTTTCTCCTTTTTCCCTCAAGGCATTTACTGCCTCTTTGGCCGTTCCGCAAGTGGACCCTAGAGCAACCACGGCATATTCAGCGTCATCGAGCCTGTACGACTCAAGAAGTCCGTAGTTTCGCCCCGAGATTTCTCCAAATTCTTCGCCTACCTTTTTAATAATGGGGAAAGAGTGATCAATTGCTTCAATCTGAGAACGTTTGTGTTCAAAGTAATAATCAAAAAGGTCTAAAGGGCCATAGGTTACAGGGTGCGAAAGATCAAGGAGTGGATGCACCGGTTTATAGGATCCAACAAAGTTCTGCACCAATTCATCGTCCAGGATTTCCACTCTTTCTACCGCGTGGCTGATGATGAATCCATCCTGCATTACCATTACCGGGAGGCGAACATTCAGGTCTTCGGCAATCTTCACCGCTTGGATGATGTTATCATACGCTTCCTGGGCATTCTCGGAGAAAAGCTGGATCCATCCCGCGTCACGGGCTCCCATGGTATCAGAATGGTCACAATGGATGTTAATGTTTCCGGAGAGAGCACGGTTCGTGACCATCATCACGATGGGTAAACGCATGCTGGCGGCAATGTATAGGACTTCCCACATTAGCGCAAGGCCATTGGCCGCGGTTGCAGTCATGACCCGGCCCCCCGCCGCAGCTGCACCGATACAGGCACTCATGGCGCTGTGTTCACTCTCCACTGTTACAAACTCAGTCTTCACCAGCCCTGCACTGACGTACTCCGCGAAACGTTCCACACAATCGGTTTGGGGAGTAATGGGGTAGGCAGCCACCACATCCGGATTAATTTGCTTCATGGCATAGGCCACTGCCGCGTTCCCATTGAGACCCATGGTTCTCGTTTTGAAGTTGATGACTTTGGCCATCTTCGTACCGTCCTTTCTTCTACCTTTCCGGAATCATGTCAATGGCCTTGGAAGGGCAAACACTCGCACAGATACCACAGCCTTTGCAGTGGTCATAATCAAAGCCAACCATGACCCCTTTATCCGCATCAACCTTAACCGAACCATCAGGACAGTATGCCCAGCAGAAAAAGCAATTGATACACTTTTCCTTGTTCACTTGAGGCCTTTCGGTTCTCCAGTCACCAGTTTTGTAATCCCGAGCATTGCCTGATTCGGTAATGATTCCACCAGGAACGAGTTCTTTCCAACCCTTGAGTTTACTCATCCTACCTGCGCCTCCTCGTGAGCTCTCTTGAGACAGGTCAGATTTTTTTCAATGACTTCCGATCTTAATTTCTCTCCAAACTGGGAACGTACCGCTTCAAGAACCGTTTCCATCTTCACCTGGTTAAAAACTCGACACAGCGTCCCAAGCATCGGCGTATTCAAAACTACTCTTCCCAGAACTTCTCGGGCAATCTTTGACGCATCCACTGTAACTACTGTACCGGTCTGGAAACCCAACAATTCTCGCAATTTTACCGGAGAATTGGGGAAATTAGCCACCACGATGCCATCCACCCCCAGACCTTCCAGAACATCAACCGCTCCAAAAAGGGTAGGATCAACCACCACCACAATCTCGGGATTCGTAACCCCACAGTGAATGTTGATGGGCTTTTCACTCACCCGATTGTATGCCTTTACTGGAGCACCCATCCTTTCTGGTCCATACTCAGGGAAAGCCTGAAAGTACTTTCCCTCCCGAAGAAGGGCATCGGCCAGAATCCTCGATGCCGTCACCACACCCTGGCCACCACGACCATGCCACCGAATTTCCAACGGTTTTTCCAAGATTAAAAGACCTCCTTCCTCAGCTCTCGTCGTCCTTCTAAAGCCTGTGAGAGGGTAATTTCGTCAGCAAACTCCAGGTCACCACCTGAAGGCAAACCTCGGGCAATGAGTGTAATTTTCAACGGGGAACTGCGCAACTTTTCAGCCAAAAAAAGCGCCGTCGCTTCTCCGTCCACGGAAGGGTTAATCGCTAAAATCACCTCCCTTACCCCACCCTGTGTCACTCTCTGCAAGAGTTCTCTGATTCGTAAATCATCCGGCCCAACTCCCGCCAGGGGTGAGAGCACTCCCTGCAAAACATGATATGTACCCCTAAAACCTGCTTTTTCCAGAGCAATGATATCCTGAGGCCTTTCCACCACACAGATCATACCTCGGTCTCGCTCTTCATCCTTACAGATGGTGCATATTTCTCCCTCACTATAAAATCCACAGATAGAACAAAAGCCAATGCGCTGGATTCCCTGCAAGGAAGTAATAAGCTCCTCGAGTTCTCCTCCCTTCGACTTCGCAAGGTAAAAAGCCAGACGCTGGGCGGTCTTGGGACCAATGCCCGGAAGCCTTGAAAAAGCAAAAATAAGCCGCCCCAGCGCTTCGGGATACACCTCTTTCAATTTTCGCTCACCCTTCTAAAACAAACCCGGAATATCAAATCCACCGGTGATTCTGGCTAACTCCTCCTGAGCCAGAGCCCTCGATTTCTGCAACGCCTCATTGACTGCCAAAAGAACCAGGTCCTGAAGCATCTCGATATCGTCTTCTTTCAGGAGTTCGGGTTCAATGGTAATACCAAGGACTTCCTGTTGTCCATTGCATACCACCCGAACCATTCCTCCACCACTCTGGGCCTCGACGGTCTTCATCTTCAAATCTTCCTGAACCTTAGCCATTTTCGCCTGCATCTTCTGGGCTTCCTTCATCAGGTTTTTCCAGTTCTGCATTTTCCCATTCACCCCTCATTTCTTCGCTCACGGAATAGTTTACCACGATTCCAGCAAACAAGTCAGTGATTTCAAGAAGGAGTGGCTTATCCTCCTTCTTAGTCTTTCTGGTTTTTTTATTCCCTTCGAAAGAAGACGACAGAACAGAGGGAGCAACCCAGGATGTTACTGGTCCATCAGCCACCGTGCATTCAATCTCACAAGGTTCTCCAGTGACTTTTTTCAACAGTTCTCCAAGCAGGAGCAAATTCTCTTTTCGCTCCACACTCTCCTTATGGAACTGGCAATGCGGGGCAAAAACGAGTCTCCAGGTCGAAGAATTTTTTTGTACCTCTGCAGCCTGGAGGAAGGCATAGAGAGAAATCTTCGCTCTCTTAACCTCTTCCAAAACCCGCAGCCACACATCATCCTGTGGTTCTCCGTTGAAAGGAGGGGAAACCTCAAGCGCTTTGGTCACACAGTCAACCGAGGCAACTGTGGACTCCATCCCTGCGAAAGAATTGAAAGAACCCATCATCTCAGCAATCTTCAACACCCCAATTTCAAGAACAATTCGGGGTTGCAGGGAACGACGTGAGTGCATCTCCACGTTCTGGAGCTCTTCAAGGACTGCCCGGAGAGAATCCACCTTGCAGAAGGTAAGGAGTGCACTGAGCCGAGCTTTTCGTTCTTCTGGAATATCCATGATGGGGTGGTTCCGCAGCGCTGAAACCACGACCAGATCCCGAAAGAACCGGAGCAAACTCTTCACAATATCCTCAGGACTCAACCCCCGCTCAATCCATTGATGGAGGAGACACAAAACCTCACCCCGAGACCCTTTTTGGGCAATTTCCAGAAACCGGGATAATTCTTCCTCATCAACCTCTCGCAAGATCTGCGAAGCTAAAGGAAGCGTAACGTGTTTCTCACCCCAGGAAAAAAGTTGTTCTAAAAACACTTCAGCGTCTCGTAAAGACCCTTCCGCCTTGCGAGCCACAAGATGAAGAACATCGTCCTCAATCCTTACTCCCTCTTCTTGAGCCATTTTCCAGAGTTGCTCAACGATGAGCCGGTGAGGAATGGGGTTAAACAGAAATCGCACACAGCGAGAAACGATGGTTTCGGGAATTCGGTGGGCATCGGTGGTTGCTAGAATGAAAATCACGTGCTGGGGTGGTTCTTCTAAGGTTTTTAACAGGGCATTGAAAGCTTCATTGGTAAGCATGTGCACTTCATCGATGATATACACTTTGAAACGGGATTCGAGTGGGGCATATTTGGTTTTTTCGCGAAGTTCTCTGATTTCCTCAATTCCCCGGTGCGAAGCAGCGTCAATTTCTAAAACATCGAGAGAATTCCCCTGCCGGATGGCAAGGCAATTCGCACATGTTCCACAAGGAGTAGGAGTAATTCCTTCCTTACAATTCACCGCCATAGAGAGAATTCGAGCAGTGGTAGTTTTACCCACTCCCCGGGGACCAGAGAAAAGGTAGGCATGGGTTATTTTTCCCTCGCGAAGAGAGTTGGAGAGGATTTGAACCACAATTTCCTGCCCCACCACATCCTCAAAACGGTACGGCCTCCACTTCCGATATAACGAGAGGTATGACAAACCGTTCACCTCAAAACACACAAATTGCCCCTAACCGTGCGCCGATGCTCGATACCTTCCTTCCAGCCGTGTCAGAAGAGCAAAACTCCAGCCAGGCACCCTCACGGCACCCGAAGAGCCCTGCGTACCGTTGCTTCCTTCCGGACCTGGCGGGGTTAGCAAGGATTCGTCGCGTAAGACCCGACCTTCAACGCCTCCTCTTTCTAACCAACACTGAAAGAAAGAACCTCACATCGGATTTCGACCCTGCTATAGCGGATTGCAGGTCCAGGGCACCGCTAACTCCCCGTCTAAGCACGATTAGAGGCAAACCTGGCGGAGAGGGTGGGATTCGAACCCACGAGACAGGTTTGTGACCTGTCTACCCGCTCTCCAGGCGGGCGCCTTCGTCCAGCTCAGCCACCTCTCCCTCTTCTTCTTTCCAGGATAATTATAAGAAGAAGGGCTATCTTTTACAAGCGAAAATTTTTCCGAAAAGACATGAAGTGTGCTTGATAACTCTGGCAAAAGTGTTACAATACTTTTCACAGAGGGAGGGAAAAGCATGAAGAATATTCCCCCAAAAAGTGCACAAAGGTTAATCCGTTGTTATCATCTTGCCCATGAGTCTTGGACCTCTGAGAAGTTTTATCTTACCAGCAGAGCCATTGCTTCCCTCTTAGGGGTCGATGAGACCCAGGTACGAAAAGATATGGCACTCATCGAAATCGAAGGAGTGCCCAAAAAGGGCTATCCTGTGAATATGATGATCAAAAAACTCAAGATGCTTTTTGGAATCCACAAAGAACGCTGGGCAGTTCTTGTTGGGGTAGGAAACTTAGGTAAAGCACTCATCAATTATCCTGGTTTTTTCCGTTATGGGGTTCGAATCGGCTGTGCCTTTGAGAAGAATCCGGGAAAACACTGGACTCAGGTTGGTGGAGTCACCGTATATCCGGTAGAAAAGATAAAAGAAATGGCCAGGACCCTGAAGGCTGAGATCGGGATTATCGCCATTCCGCCTCAGGAAGCTCAAGGAGCAGCCATGCAACTTGTTGAAGCAGGCATCCGGGGTATATGGAACTTCTCCCCAACTCTTCTTCAGCTTCCCCCGGGAGTGGTGGTACGTAACGAATGCTTAGAAACGGGCCTGGTAACCCTCCTTTATGATTTAGAAAGAGACAAAAACCCATGTACTTTCTGCGCCGGAACGATATCTTCCCCCTCATCGCCATAGGGGTCGTTTTTGGGTTCCTTCTGGTATTCAAATATTTTCCCATCCAGGAGGATTCCTCATCGTACACAATCCTCATTGAAAGCTTGGAAGGGAAAAGGAAACTCACTATCACACCAAATTTAGAAGAGACACTTCATCTTAAGGGTCCCCTAGGAAAAACCACGGTGATGATCAAAAACGGGAAAACCTGGGTGGCCTTTTCGCCCTGCCCAGACAAAACCTGTATGAAAATGGGTAAAATACCCGATAATACGGACTTCATTGCCTGCGTGCCCAATAAAGTCCTAATTCGAATGATGCACTAAAATCTCCCTAAATCTCCAGCAATAAAGTGATCGAGTACAATGGTTGCCGACCCGAGGAGGGTTACATCATTCCCCCACTTCGAATAATGGATTTGTGGTGTCACATACTCCCGATAAAGGAGGCGTTCTTCCACCACCTGTTTGACCGAACTTTCGATGAATTCCTGAGCCAGTGAAGCTTGACCTCCAATAACCACCATTTCTGGATCATAAAGGTTAATCAAGTGCACAACCCCAATCCCAATATACTGACCCAACTGCTGCAGGAGCTGCAAGGACGTTGCATCCCCGCTTCGTGCTCCTTCTAAAAGATGATGAAATTCGAGTCTCCCTTCTTTTTCCAGAATAGCTTTCAAGTACCCATTTCCTCCGAACCAGGCAATCTCTCTGGCCTTTTCCACAATGTTATCAGTGCTACAGTACATCTCCAAACAACCATAGTTCCCACAGACACAGCGAGGACCAAAGATGTTGATACTGGTATGTCCGACCTCTCCCCCTTTCCGGTTTACCCCCTCGTAAATCTTTCCTTCCACCAATACTCCAGTTCCCACTCCTTCGCCCACCATAAAATAAACCATGTTTTCTGCTTCCCTGGCTTGTCCACTCCAGGTTTCATGCAAACACGCTGCGTGAGCATCATTCATCATAAAAATGGGAAGGTCATATTCAAAAAGGTACTTTCGCAAATCCAGGTTCCGGTAACGCAAAAAAGTAGGGTGGGCGAGAATGGTACAGGACTCTGTATCAACCGGTCCAGGAACGCTCACCCCAATTCCCAGAATAAGACTCAGGGACTGGGTGGCGAATTCCAGAACATGAATGAACTCCTTCTGGAGTTCGAGGAGAGCCAAATCCGTGTTCTCAAGGAGACTATAGTGCGAATCCCTACGGAAAAGGATATTAGGACCCAGATCAGTCAACGCAATGGAAAAACCTCGTCGGGTAAAATGAATGGCCACGATGTAAAAGGCCTGGTCGTTAACGGCAAGCAAAATGGGCTTTCGTCCTGTCGGGGTATCGGAAACACCAACCTCTTTGAGGAGATTGACCGAGAGAAGGTCATTCACGATGTTGGTAATGGTCGGTTGCGTCAGCCCAGTAATCCGAGCCAGGTCAATGCGCGACATGAGACCCTTTTTTTTGAGAAGTCTCAAAACCAAAGAACGATTTTTGACCTTTACATCAAAGAGGTTATCTCCCATCCATTGATTTCCCATGCTTTTATTATATGCCTTTCAAATCAAGGTGACAACGTTCTTTCCAAGTTTGACTTTTGGGAGTAAAATAAAATTACTCCAAGGGAGAGGTGAACAATGGATACAGAGGTTTCTTCTCGAAAAGCAAGGGTTTGGCGCTGGTTCTACCCGGGAATGCGGGTGAAAAGATGGTTACTCCTGGCAGTTTTAGGAGTCATGATGATTTCTCTGGGGATGAGCCTCATTCTTTCCAACCCTTATTTTCGAGTTCTCTACCGGTACTGGCGGCAACTTGTATTTGAAGCCATGCGCAGCTACCCGCTGGCGGTGCTCTTTGGAACGCTCTGGCTGGCAGGAGGAACCATTCTCATCGTTTACGGTCTACAACGAATGAACCGCTCTATTCTCGGGGCCATTACTCCCTCAGCGGAAAGAGAAATCGTGGATAAAGTATTTCGAAAAAGACGTCTGGAACGGGGTCCTCACATTGTAGCTGTTGGAGGAGGACATGGTCTTTATACCTTGCTCCACGGAATCAAAAATTTCACGGCGAATGTCACTGCCATTGTCACCGTTTTCGACGATGGAGGAAGCTCAGGAAGATTGCGACGAGAAATGGGAGTTCTCCCTCCAGGAGACATTCGTAACTGCCTCATTGCCCTTGCTGATGTTGAACCCCTAATGAGAGAACTGTTCCAGTATCGTTTCCCCGACAACGAGGAACTGAAAGGGCATAACGTGGGAAACCTTTTTATCACTGCCCTCACGCAAATTACTGGAGACTTCCAGAAAGCCATCCTTGAATCGAGCAAAGTTCTGGCTGTGCGGGGAAGGGTCCTGCCAACAACGCTGGAAAATGTTCTGCTCAAAGCAGAGTGTGAAGACGGCTCCATCATTCAGGGAGAATCAAATGTGGGAAAATGCCAGAAACGCATCAAAAGGATTTTTCTGGAACCCTCTTCTGTGCGGACCACCCCCGAAGTGATTAAAGCTCTAGAGGAAGCGGATCTCCTGATTCTTGGTCCGGGAAGTCTTTATACCAGCGTTCTCTGCAATTTGGCGGTTGAAGAAGTTCGAGAAGCAATCCTCCGCTCCTCAGCACCACTGGTTTTTGTATGCAACATCACCACCCAGCCCGGTGAAACCGACGGGTACACCTTTACCGACCACCTGAACGCCCTCTTTGCATTGATCCCCCCAGAACGGGTGAACTATGTGCTAGTTAACGGAGAACTTCCCTCCCCAGACATCCTGGAAGAACTAAACCAAAATGGTATTACCCACATTGTTATCGACCGTTTGAACCTCCATGCTCACACCAAAATTCTCGAAGCACCGCTCCTCTCTCCGGAAGCCCCAACCCGCCATGATTCCGAAAAACTGGCCCAGGCTCTTATTGAAATCCTCCTTACGGAAAAACCGTTCTTCAGTCTCTATTTCGCCCTACAGGGAAATCAGGGATTGAAAAACCTGAAAATTGTACGCCTGGTCAAAGGATGGCGGAAGGGCCAGAACGGAAGAGTCTCTCACGATTTGAGAGAATCAATCCGGAAATGAGCACCACAGGAATAAGGATTTCGTAAAGCGCTCTCAGTAACCAGAAGAGCGCTTTTCACCATGTTGGCAAGCTCCACGGTTTCCATAGAAACCCCGTACGTATTTCGCAGGGTGACTACTTCTCTAGTGAGCTGAAGCAACAATTCTTTCGCATGGGAAAGACCTTGTCGATGGCGAATAAGGCCCACGTGCTTCCAGGTATTGGTTTTCACCATCTTTTGCAATTCTTCGACCACGCTGGCCGGGGGTGGATCTCCTATTTTTTCTTCCCAGGGCAGGATAGAAACACGGGGAAAAGGATCTTGAGTTTTCACAATCCGGCGAGCAATCTGGTAACTAAAAGTCAGAGCTTCCAGAAGACTGGTGGAAGCTAACCGGTTTGCCCCATGAAGACCCGTGCAGGCAACTTCTCCTACTGCATATAACCGACCCAAGTTCGTTCTCCCCCAGCTATCGGTGAGAATGCCTCCACAGAGAAAATGGGCTCCTGGAACGACTGGAATTGGTTCTCTCGTGATATCGAGACCACGGCCGAGAAGCTCTTCATAGATCCCTGGAAAAGCTGTTCTAATTTTTTCTGGAGAAAGACGCTTGTACAAATCGAGGTACACACACTTTTCCTGGGTCCTTTGCAATTCTCGAAAAATCGCCCTGGCCACCACATCCCGAGGAGCAAGGCTTCCCATAGGATGATATTTATGCATAAAAGACCGACCCTGGCGGTCAACAAGTTCTGCCCCTTCTCCCCGCACAACCTCTGAAATAAGGAACGCACCAGAAGGCTTAGGAGAGAAAAAAAGCGTAGGATGAAACTGGACATACTCCATATTCGTAAGGTACGCCCCCGCTCGAGTAGCCATAACCAGGCCATCCCCGGTATTCCAGGAACCACCAGAAGAATATTCATAGATTGCGTTGAGACCACCCGTAGCAAGAACGGTGTTTGGGGCAAGGATGGGGATAATTTCTCTCCTCTTTCTATCGAGTACATAGGCACCCCAACATTCTCGAGGTTTATACCGCCACGAATAGTCCTGAGCATGATAGGAAGAAATGATCAATTCCAAACTCATGAAGCCACTCCCGAGCTCCACTAAGGGATGTGCTTTTACCTTCTCGTTCAGAACCTGCTGAATAACCCGACCGGTATAATCCTTCACATGGAGGATACGACGAAGTGAATGAGCGCCCTCCCGAAAAAAATCAAGATTCCCTTCTGCATCCCGGTCGAAGGGAATGCTCAAATACTCAAAGAGAATCTTTTTCACCAGCACCGGACCCAAACGAGACACAAGACGCGCAATGTGCTTTGACGAAGAACCAGAAGAAGCGTTCGTGATATCCTCATAGAGACTTGTAGCGCTGTCACCAGGTCCTCGAAACACAATTCCACCCTGAGCCTGAGCTGTGTTGGTTTCTTCCAGGGTCTCTCCCTTGGTGAGAAGGACGACTCGAAATCCCTGTTCAGCCAGAAGCAAGGCCGTAACACTTCCAGCGATACCGTTGCCAATTACCAATACATCACAGTCCATTTTGACCCCCTATCTCCAGGCTCATATCAATCCAGGAAGCATGATGAGTGATATATCCGGTGGAGATCACATCCACCCCTTGCTCAGCAATAAGGCGCACGTTGTGAGGATTGACGTTACCCGAAGCCTCAATGATTGCTTTTCCCTTCGCTATTCGCACTGCCTGCCTTATATCCTCAAGACTCATATTGTCAAGCATGACCACATCCACCTTTTCCTCCAGAGCTTCCCGTACTTGCGAAATACTTGCACATTCCACCACAATTTTGGTGGTAAAGGGAATTCTGGAACGAACTTCCTGTATCGCTTTTTGTAGGGAGCCACAAAGCGTAATATGATTGTCTTTAATGAGCACACAATCATAAAGTCCTAAACGATGATTGATTCCTCCTCCACAACGCACTGCGTACTTTTCAAAAATACGAAGACCAGGCGTGGTTTTACGAGTATCAGCGATCTTAACCCCCAGATCCGCCACGAGATTCACCATCTCCCTGGTTTTCGTGGCAATACCAGAAAGACGCTGCAGCAGATTCAATGCGGTCCTCTCTCCAGTGAGCATCGCACCAGCACTTCCAGAAAGGCGCATTAAAACTTCTCGGGATCGAAAAAAAGTCCCATCCTGGACGACTATCTCTCCTTTTATTTCCGGATCAAGAAAGGTAAACACCCGTAGAGCAAATTGCCCCCCCGCCATCACGCCCTCCTGCTTGGCTACAACACAAGCTCGAATGGTCTGTCCGGTAAGCTCCCCCATACCCTGGGTAGTCAGGTCCACAGCTCCAACATCTTCCTGTAAAAATTTTTCAATATGCTGATCGACAATCCATAATGGCCAATCTTCCACACCCATCACGCTCCTTTCGCCACAAACCTCCTGTCCTCGACCACTCCAAAAAGCAAAAAACAGGCCACACTTCCGATCCCACCCTTTTCTCCGAAACGACGGGAAAGAAGTAAATTGTGCTCAAAAAGGTAAGTGGGATTGGCAAGGAGGGCCAAGACCTCTTTTGGTGTGAGCATGGAAACAGGAACAATCTTTTTCCCCAATCCCACCGCCTGAATCGTCCTTACTGGGTCGAAACTGATTACGAAATCGCTCTGATTCAATGCCTCCTGGTAAAAGGTGGTCACATTGATATAGATTTTATCCTTACACAGATACCCTTCCATCACTTCTCCCTCTAAACTTCTTCGCCAGTGCCATCCCGTTCCCTCAGCGTATTTCCGAATCTCATGAACCTTGGTCCCCTTGGGAATAACCAGGAGAAAGTACGCCGGTGTACGAGAAGCAATCATATCGACGGTTTCCTGCAGGAAACTCAAATCATGCTCTACATGAGAAGCTCGGGGAAAGAGAGAAAAAACCGTTTTTTCCCCTGCAGGAAAGGAAAAATCTCCAGGTGAGAGGAAATCTGCCAAGAGATTTCCCGAAAAGTATGCAGGAATGTTTCGCTGACGAAGTTCCTTAACCCGATCCTGATCGTTGAGAAAAACAGTCTTAGCAAAATATCGCACGAAGAAAAGCTGGAAGAAGCGAAACGATTCCTCCCAGGTTTTACTGACACCGATAAAGAAAGCCTTTTTACCTGTCAGAAGAAAAATCAGCAAAAGGGGAAATGTTCTTCCACCAACAAGCACTAAGTCTTCTTTCCATCCCCGACGGCGCCAGAAAGTCTTACAAAAAGAGTACCAGAAGAGCATTCCATGTCGAGAACCCCGCCACCGTGTTTCCTTCAGTCCTCTCTTACGAAAGTTTCCAGGCCTGAGAAGACTTAAAAAGAACACCGGGCTTCGGGGTGACTTCTGTTTAAGTTCTCGATACAGAGCCACTGATATTTTTTCCTCGATTTCCCCATCTGCTATAATGAAGTAGCGGGGCACAAATTCTCACCACCGGGACACCATGAAAGGACTGGTTGTAAAACGCACTTCCGAATTAGCAGTATTATAATACAGAAGTTTTTGTTCTCGAAAGATGAGGAACATGGAGAAAGTCTGCGTTGGGGTCACCCAATTTCGGGTTGAGAAAGGTAAAAAGAAGAATCTGGATAAAGTGGAATACTGGGTAAGCACGGTAGCTCAAAACGGAGCTGAGATAGTGGTTTTACCCGAAATGTTTGTTTGTCCTTATGAGCTCAAATATTTTCCCTTTTTTGCTGAAAGCTTTCCCCAGGGAGAAGCACTGACTCTTCTTGCGCAACTGGCCAAGAAACACCGCATTTACCTTGTGGGCGGCTCAATCCCCGAACGATTCAACGGTCGATTCTACAATTCTTCGTTTATCTTCAATCCTCAGGGAGAACTGGTCGCTCGACACCGGAAAATCCACCTTTTCGACGTAGAACTCGAAAGGCTTGAATTTAAGGAATCCAGAGTTTTTTCTCCGGGCGATTCTGCCACGCTCTTTGATACCCCCTGGGGAAAAATCGGGGTTATGATCTGTTATGACGTGCGTTTCCCCGAAGTTGCTCGCTTTTACGCTCTGAAAGGAGCGGTGATGGTCGTAGTCCCAGCCGCTTTTAACCATATCACTGGGCCATTACACTGGACACTGACTTTTCGGGCCAGAGCCTTAGACAACCAGGTTTTCATGATCGGTGCTTCACCGGCTCCAAATCCCGAAAGCCAATATCGAGCATACGGACACAGCATAATCGTCAACCCCTGGGGTCAGGTGATACGCGAAATGGGAGAAGAAGAAGGTTTTTTGATGGAAAACCTTGACCTTGGAGAGATTAAGAGAGTCAGAAGGTCGCTCCCCCTTCTTCAGCACAGACGAGAAGAGGTGTACATGATTTTTCGATAGAAAGCGCTTTAACCTTTCCCCGCCATGTGTTAAACTCATAAGGAGATCGAAGAGCAAACGAGGGAAAAAGTATGAGTCGAGATATCAATTATTTCTTTGGCATCGGCAACTTGACCCGGGAACCGGATCTCCGCTACACCCCTCAGGGAACCCCGGTTTGTCGCTTCAGTATTGCCATGAACCGCCGTTATCAGGGGAAAAATGGCCCAGTTGAAGAAGTGACCTATATCAATGTCTCTGCCTGGTCAAAATTAGCCGAAATCTGTGCGCGTTATTTACACAAAGGAAGCCGAGTCGCCGTGGTGGGAGAACTTCGTTCCAATTCCTGGGAAGGCAAGGAAGGTGAACGCCGCGTTTCATACGAAGTACGAGCCGAAAACATTCAGTTTTTAAGCCTTCCCCGGAGCATTAAAGAAGAAGTGCGGGAACTCCCAGATTTTGAAGTGCAATCAGATTCCGAGATGATGGAACCCTTCACCCACGAGATGGAAGAAAAGCCATTAGGAGAACTGGAGGATATTCCCCTTGAAAACGACCAAGAAGCCGGCATACCTCCTTTCTAAGCTGTTTATTGCGGTTCTAACCGGGTTTCTTCTATTTTCTATCAATCCGAGAGCGCTAGCCGCCGTGAATGTCGAAATTGATGGCCAACTTTTGGTTTCACAGGCCAAAACCAAAGTCGCAAGTGGAATCCTGTATGTTGCCGTGGAGGAACTTTTCGAAGAACTCGGAGGCATCGCTTACTATTCTCCCATTATGAAAAAGGTTCATCTGAGGCTGGAAAAGCAAATTTGGACCGTTTCGCTGGATAAAAGTACAGTGGTTTCAGGAGAAAAAGAGCTACCTTTTTCCGAGAAAGACATCTTTATTGAAGGTAACACAGCCTACGTTTCCTTCAACCTGCTCAGTCGTTTATTCTCTATTACCCTCCGTTCTTCCGAAGACAGAACCCAAATCAAGGAATCACCTTCTCCTCAACCCACTGAAACTCCTTACCGTACCCCTTCTCTCTCCGGGATTCGGTATCATTCCTACGAAAACGAGGCCCGAACCCGGGTAACCCTTGATTTTTCGGGTAACCTTCCTTCCTACTCCTATCAGATAGACCGAACCAGGAACAAACTGGATGTTGTTCTACGCAATTGTGACACCCAGAACGTATCTCCGATTCTCTCGATCAACGATAAACGAGTAAACCGTATCGAAACCAGAAAAGAAGCGGACCGAGTCCTCATCACGGTGTTTTTTACCCAGACGGTGGGAATAAAAGATGGAAAACTACCTGGGGGAACGAACCCGCGCCTCTACTTTGATTTTGTCTCCCTGGTTGAAGCCGAAACCAAACCATTCGTCACTGCGGTTCCCACTCCCTCACCAGCGCCCTCCATAACTCCCCAGGAAACACCATTTAAAACAACACCAATCCCCAAGTCGAGCACCCTTGACCGCCTGAATCCCAAAGCCATTGTGATTGATCCGGGTCACGGGGGTCAGGATCCGGGATGCGTTCAAAATGGGTACCAGGAAAAAGCAATCGTGCTGAGCGTTGCGAAGCGATTAAAAGAACTCTTAGAAAAAGAGGGATTTCAAGTCTTTATGACCCGCTCCGACGATACCTACCCCACGCTTGAAGCGCGTTATGCTCTGGTCAACAAAATTGTCCCGCTTGTATTCATAAGCATTCACTGTAATGCTGCACCCAATCCTTCGGCTTCTGGAATAGAGGTATTCGTGGGAAACTCTAAACCCAAAGGAGAGAGCGCACTTGAGGTAGCCAATCGAGAAAATGAACGCTTTCTGGCGGAAAAGGAAAGAGACCAAAATCGCAACGTCTTTGACGCGGTCCTCGCTTCAGCATACTACGGAAGTAGCAGAGAAGCCAGCTTAAAACTTGGAAGCATGCTGATTGAGCGAGTCACGGCCCGGACCGGACAGGTCAAACGAGGCACCAAGGAAGCACCCCTGGTGGTTTTACGCAATATTTACTCTCCAGCGGTTCTTGTAGAGATTGGATTTCTGAGCAATCCTAAAGAGGCCAAAAATCTGGCTTCTTCCACCTTTCAGAGTAAGATTGCTCAGGGAATAGCCGAAGCGATCAAAGCATTTTCTCAGAGCGAAGCAGCGAAAAAACTCCTGGAAGAGTGAGAAAAATGGAAAAAAAGAAGTGGAAATCGAGAAAGAATAAGAACATAAAAGGTGTAAGTCGGTCACCACTTTTCTACATCCTTTTGGGAATCGTCCTCTTTTTCGGGGTGGTCTACGGAGGAGAGTTGGTTTTCCGCCTCATTTCTTCTCAAGGAGAAAAACCCTCTTCTTCTCCAGTTTCGCACGAGCCCGCCTTAAGTCAAACCCCAGTCCCAACCGGAAAGGAAGTAGAAGTAACGCTCTATTTTACCAACCCTGAGTTCACGGCTCTCTTCGGAGAAACGCGAAAAATCCCTCGCAGCGAAACATGGTTAGAAGACATCGTAAAGGCACTCCTGCAAGGACCCAAAAATACTTCCCTTTTTAATCCCATTCCGCCTTCCACCCGTTTAAATGCTGTATTCCAAGACCAAGAAGTCGTGTATGTGGACCTGAGCGAAGAAATGATGCGTAACCAGTCTGGCGGCACCTCTCAAGAACTCCTGAGCGTCTATGCCGTTGTGGATACGCTGACCGCCCTTCCGGGAATCAAAAGGGTCAAAATTTTGATCAATGGAAAAGAAGAATTAACACTTTGTGGTCACATTGACATCTCCAAACCATTAGAAAGGGATGAAAAACTCATTGCCCAAGTTCGTTAGTTTTCAGGAACTGGGAAACTACCTCAAGAAAGAAAAGGAAGGGTCACTCATGCGGAATGACGGAAGAAAACCCGATGAATTAAGACACATCTCCATTCAGAGAAATTATCTCAAATATGCTGAAGGTTCGGTTTTCATCGAAGCCGGTCATAATCGCATTGTGTGTTCAGCTTCTATCGAAGACAAAGTCCCACCTTTTTTACGGAACACCGGTCAGGGTTGGATTACTGCTGAATACGCCATGATCCCTCGCGCCACCACTACCCGCAACATCCGGGACGTGGTCCGAGGACAGGTTGGAGGAAGGACCCATGAAATTCAGCGCCTCATCGGAAGGACCCTGCGAGCCGTCACCAACCTCGAACGACTTGGGGAAAAAAGCATCCTCGTGGATTGCGACGTCATGCAGGCCGACGGTGGCACCAGGACTCTAGCCATTACTGGTGCTTTCATCGCGCTGGTTGACGCCCTATGGACCTATATCGACCGAGGCCTCCTCAACAAAGGAGGTCTGATTAAAGATTATCTGGCTGCAGTCAGTGTGGGAGTAGTAGGAGGGCAGGTGCTCTTAGACCTCAACTTTGAAGAGGATTCCAATGCTCAGGTTGATATGAATATGGTGATGACCGGGAGCGGAAAACTGGTGGAAATCCAGGGTACAGCAGAAAAAGACCCGTTCCCCAGGGATACTTTAAATACGCTTCTCGATTTTGCCCAAAAAGGGATTCAGGAAATTATCCTTCTGGAACGGAAAGTCCTAGAAAGAGGATTGCCATGAAACGGTTCTTTTACCTTGTGAGCCGAAACGCTGGAAAAATTCGGGAAATCCAGGAGATTGTTGCTCCTTTTAATCTGGAAGTACGTAACATTCACGATTTCTATTCGCTTCCTGACATCGAGGAAACTGGAGCCAGTTACGCTGAAAATGCGCTCCTCAAAGCAAGATACGGTTTTCAGCACACCAGAGAAATCTGTATTGGGGAGGACTCAGGACTGGAAATCGACGCCCTTCATGGTGCACCGGGCATTCAATCGGCCCGATTTGGGGGGAGCAACCTCCCGTTTCAGGATAAAATCAGCGAAATTCTAAAACGTCTCGAAGGATTACCACCGGAAAGGCGCTCCGCCCGCTTTGTATGTGTGGCGGCCTTGGTTTTTCCTGGAGGAGAAAAACTCTTCGAGGGAATCTGCGAAGGATGGATCGCCCAAAAACCACAAGGCAATCAGGGTTTCGGCTATGACCCAATTTTCGTTTTCCCACCCTTCGAGAAAACCTTTGCTCAGCTTGGCGCAGCAGTGAAAAATCGCTACAGCCACCGAGCTCAAGCTTTTAGAAAGTGCGCTGAGTTTTTAATCCACGAACTTTAGGGTTCGATGCCTCTCGTTCGAAGCACCTCCTGCAGGGTTTCTTGGTAGACACGCAAATCCTGCAGGGCAAAAAGGACAAAAACAATGTCCCGAACCGGGCCGTTTAGATTTTCGGTCATAAAATCAAGCACAGCCTGAAGCGCGATTTGAGCAGCTTCTTTTACTGGATACCCATAGGCCCCGGTAGAAAGGGAAGGAAAGGAGATGGAAGCAATACCTTTTCCCTTCGCCAGAGCAAGGCTCGAAAGATACGCGCTGCGAAGGAGTTCTGCTTCACGATTCTTCCCTCCCTGGTAAATCGGCCCCACAGCGTGGATGACGTATTTGGCCTTCAGGTTCCCACCACTGGTGAGCACTGCTTTCCCTACAGGACATCCTCCAATTTTCCGACACTCTTCAGCGATCACCGATCCTCCAGCCCGATGGATGGCACCATCAACGCCTCCACCCCCGGCAAGACGAGTATTGGCTGCATTTACAATCGCTTCGGTTTCTTGATTGGTAATATCTCCCTGAATTAATGATAGTCGACACCCACCAATCCACACTTCCATTGCCCACCACTCCCAAAGAAAGACTCACACGAGTAGTTAATTTCCCCCTTACTCACCAAAGCATCCGCACCTTGAACCAAGAACCCATATACGTCTTTCTCACACGAAAGAGTTACCGCTTCCTTGCTTTCCCCAAACCTCCTTTAAAGATAAAAATAGACCAGCCACCTTTGGCAAAACAAAAGCCCTTCTAAGAAACTCCTTTTAGATCTTTCATGATTCCCTTCAACTTCTCCTCCAAATCCAGAAGATTAAAAGCTCGGAAGTACTTATCCATGGCTTTTTCAATCCGCGCCATCACGATCTCCTCCGGCTGGTACCCATTCTGAGAAAGGTGACGATAGAGAAGGAGGCGACTCTTCACCACCCGAGGTTGAGCCCACACATAACGACACCCGGTTTTCAAAAGCCACGACCTTCGTTCCGGCGTCAGTTCGGAAAGATTTTTGCCCTTTTCATCATCCTGGAGCCATTTTTTCCATCTCCCACTGGCTTCAACCTCTTCAGTAAGAACCTGGAGAAAATCGGATTTTCGGGGAATCATCCTCTGGGCAAAAAGCTGTTCTTCAATGTGCACCAGTTCCTGCAACGCTTCGTACTCCTCCTCGGTAAATTCCGGCCCCACGTTTGCCGCCCCCATCTGCGACCGGGGATAGGCTTCGGGGTTCTCCACATAGTCGGTGTAATGACCTTTGATAAAGGAACCATAACTCCGGACTTTCCGAGCAAGTTCCTGAGCCACTTCCGGATCAAAAAGGGTAGTATGAAGGTCCGTTCCCACTTTCCCTACTACAAAGATGGGCCAGATATCTTCCAAAGAAGCCTCACGGAGGCCATTTTTGAGTCCGGCAAGAAAACGCTCGAAAACCTCCATATCAGCCAATCCTCCGTGGACCTCTTCGGTGCCCACTTCATACGAAATGGGTGGAAATCCTCCCTTCCGGCGGTAGGTTTCAGCATGCCGAATGAGTTCGATGGTTCGCCCGATAACCCACTCGACGGGAATGGTTGAATCTCTGGGGATAGTTTTGTCTACTGTGGGGTCTACATGGAGAAGGTCATATCCAGCTGAAATTGCAGCTCCAAAAGACTTCTTGGTCCATTCCATACAGCGTTCCAGAGACCAGTTCTCCATACTTTGAATATCCTTGACCCATGGACCACCATGGTCCACAGCAATGATGATGAGTCCCTGGTAATCGATAGATTCTGCCTCCATTTTAACGAGCTCCACAAATTCTCTCTGGGTGAGACCCGTATACCCGCGGTCAACGTCCACCTGGTTTAAGGTAGCTGCAAACTTAATGGGAGCATTGGCCCGTTTGGCACTCCGCAAGGCAGCTTTAATCACCGTTTCTGAGTTGGGACACACCGCCAGGATGGTGTACGATTGCCTTTCCCGAACGGACAATTTCTGCACCATCTCCATCAAAAAATCAACCACAGCCTTATTCCTTTTTCGAGCCTCTTGCCGGATGAAACTCTGGTCAACTTCATCTCGTCTCAGCAACGATGTTCTCTCCTTTCAGCTCGAGCCATAAACTCTTTCACTTCCGTTAACGTCGGTGCCCCCTCCATGGGCCCTTTTTTGGTTACCGCCAGAGCCCCCACAGCATTGGCAAGCTTTCCCACCTCCGGAAGCGGCAAACCTTGCGCCAGACCAGCCAAAAACCCAGCACAGTAACAATCTCCCGCTCCGGTGGGGTCGATTTCCTCCACCATAAATGCCGGAACCTCCCATTTTCCATCCTTCGTATAGATCACCGAACCCGCTTCCCCTCTTTTGAGAGCCACAATTGCTGGACCCTGCGAAAGAACTTTTTCACAAGCCCGGTCAACATCGCTTTCATCGGTCAACACCAGAATTTCTTCAGCAGTTGGGAATATCACTGCACTTTCCCGCAAGATGGGTTGGAAGAGTTCCCGAGCTTTCTCTTTTCCCAAGAGTTCTGGACGGAAATTGGGATCAAAGCTTATTTTTCCACCTCCCCCTTTCACCAGCTTCATGGCTTTGAGATACGATTCCCGACACTGGTCGTTAATCAGCATACTAGAACCCATCACATGGAGAAAATCAAGGCGTGAAAAAACATCATCAGAAATATCCTGGGGGAAAATCTGACCGGACGCCGCCCGGGAAATATGGTAGATAAACTTACGACTTCCATCGCTAAAGTAAGTCACAAAAGCAACGCCGGTGGTAAAATCAGGGAGCCGTTTGATACCAGAAATGTCCACCCCATCTCCCCGCAGACGCTCTACGATGAGTGTTCCAAAGTCATCATTTCCTACCGCTCCCACGAAGAACACCTTTTCCCCCAAGCGGGCCAGACAATCGGCGAAAATTGCAGGAGCACCACTGGGAAAGGGACCAACAAAAATTCCCGGAACCCCCAGAGGTTCATCAACCCGGTCCCGCATAATCTCAACCAACAATTCTCCCAGGCATCCAACGTTCATGATTTTTTCCCTCCCGCCTCTACTCAGTCTCAGGACAATCCCTTGCCTTTCCTTACCTTGTTTAAGGATATCAAATCCCTGGAGGAAAATAAAGGAGACACACTGGGAGCCTCTTTTGATAGGATACCGATCTTCATGCCGTAATAGCTTCGAATGATAATCCGTTCTACCACAATCTGAAGAACACTAAAAAGGAAACCCCGCACGGTCTAAGGCAGAAAACACTGAACCACTCGGTGACTCACAAAGCCTGGATAACCAGCACATACACCGAGCGAGCCTTAGGTCCATTAAATTCATAGAAATAAATCCGCTGTCCCTCACCCAGAAGGAGTTTTCCGTTTATCGCGATAAGCACCTCCGTTGGAGCAACAAACGCCGCGCCGGTTTGGGGTTCTTCAAATCCACTCTCTTCTCGTAGTACCTTTTTCAAAAGGCGATTTAAGGGTGGGTCTTCTAGCACCGCACCCTGAATATTTACAGCAGCGTCAGAGTGCGGCACATAGACAAAAACCCCCGCTTCGCGGGCCTGTGATTCCCGCACCACCCCCTCCACGAGGGCTGTGATATCGATCACTTCTTCTCTTTTGGTGGTCGTTATGGTGATTGCGCGAAACATCCCATTTCCCTCCTTCTTTTATCCTTTGACCGCTCCAAAAGTGAGACCTCGAATCAGGTAGCGCTGCATTAAAAGAGAGAAAAGGATAACCGGGAGCATGGTCACAATACCTGCCGCAGCCAGCGGTCCCCAGGCAATACGCCACCCGGTGATGAATCGTCCAAGATAAATGGGTAAGGTTTGCGCTTCTTTACCGGTGGTGAGGACTAAAGCCATCAGGAATTCACCCCAGCTCTGGATAAAAGCCAGGGTGGCCACTGCCGCCAGTCCAGGAGCACTTAAAGGAAGCACCACCCACAGAAAGGTCTGCCAGGTGTTTGCCCCATCTACGAAAGAAGCTTCATCCAGCTCACGGGGAACTTCGTTAAAAAACGTGAGTAAAATCCAGGTACTGAACGGAGTGGTAAAGACCAGGTGGGAAAGAATCAAAGCCCACCAGGTGTTGATAAGGTGGAGACGACTAAAAATGATGTAGAGAGGAAGTGCCGAAGCAATGGGTGGTAACATCCGAATAGAGATAATCCAGGATACAAAACCCATCCCACCAATTTTGAAACGCGAAATGGCGTAAGAAGACAATGCCGCAATGACCGTGGAAAGGCAGGCCACAAGCAGAGCCACGACAACGCTATTACGAAGGTAGGGAGTGATGGTGGCAATAGCGGTGGTAGTGCTCCCAAAAAATCCTCCCTCCAAACCCAGAAAATTGCCCAGAGTGGGCGAAAACAAAAATGAAGGAGGCCAGGAAAACCAGTCCTCGCTCCTTTTAAAAGCGGTGGTAACCAGCCAGTATACCGGGAAGAGAAAGAAAAAAAGCACAATCCCCACGATTATTCCCTTAATCACTCCTATTCCGCGCATTGCTCCCTCCTATAACTCCAGAGTCTCTTTCAGACGGACCGTTCGAATGAGTATGTTGGTGAGCACCGTAACCGCCACAAGTAAAAGCATACTCAGTGCTGATGCATACCCAACGTCCCAGCCAAAGGAAACCCCCACTTTGTAGATGTAAAAACTGTAGGAGTGGGTAGCCGACCCCGGTCCACCAAAGGTGACCATGTAAACAATATCAAAAATTTTCAGCACATCGATGAGACGGATAATGAGTACCACCCAGACCAAAGGTCGAAGCAAGGGGAGCTCTATGTAGCGCAGGGCACTGAAGCCACTTGCTCCATCAACCAGAGCCGCTTCCACCACATCCCTGGGAATGGATTGCAATCCGGCATAGAGAATCAGGAATACAAAGGGAGTCCATTGCCATACATCGATAAGAACCACTCCCAAACGGGAGAATAATTGAGTCCCCAACCAGGATACTTTAGCAATCCCTAAAAGGGAGAAAAAATAGTTGACCGGACCGAACTCAAAATTGTAGAGCATTTTCCAGGCAATTCCTGCCACCACGGCTGGAACCATCATGGGGGTAAGAAGCAAGCTGCGAAAAACTCTCTCCCCAAAGAAATCACGTAACAAAAAGGCAATACCAATTCCCAGAATAATTTCCAGGGGTACCGCAGTCACAAGGAGGAGTACAGTAAAATCGACACTCGAACGAGCAGTTCGATCCCGCCATATCTCCCGGTAATTTCCAAAACCGATAAACTCTGGCTTTTCCCAGGAAGCCAGATTGTAGCGATGAAAGGACATGTAAATCATATACACAAATGGGTATATGGTAAGACCCAGAAACACAAGAAGTAAAGGGAGAATCATTAAAAACCCTATTACTTTCTTCTTTCTTACGCGTTTTCCCATCAATACTCTCCGTTGTTATAAAAAGGGGAGGGGGATACTCCTCCCCTTTTTAGTTTATTTTCTCAGAGCTTTTTCCCATTCCTGAGCCACTTCGTTGAGGGTTTCAATACTATTTGGTCGTTGACCGAGGAGAACTTCCGAAAGTGTCCCAACCAGGACATCTTCTAGCTTCGGTTCCTCAGGAATCCTGGGACGGTGTGAAGCTCCCTGTAATGACTGGAGGTAAACTTCAGCCAGCCACGGTGAATCAGATTGAACCTCGGCATCCTCAATAACCGATTGACGGGTAGGACCAATCCGGTACTTGAGCCACTGGATTTTGTCACCCTCTTTGCTTGTGGCATACTGAATAAAGCGGAATGCCCACTCCTTGTGCTGGGACGCAGCGTTGATTCCCACTCCCCATCCACCACTGACCGGAGCACCACCAGGCATGACTGCCACTCCTACTTTTTCCTCAAAAGGCTGTAAATCTGGGGATTCCTTCCAGCTTGCCAAACACGCCGTCCACTGAGGAATCATGGCCACCATACCTTTGGAGAACGCCTCCAGAGTCTCGCCATAGTCTGAACCTAAGGGATCAGGAGCATACTTCATAAGGTCCATCATATCCTGAAGAGCCTTCACCCCTTCTTCCGAATTGAAAGCCGGTTTTCCCTCAGCGGTGAAATAATCTCCCCAGTCAAGGTCCACCGGTCCAAATTTGCTCACCCCTTCTTTAGAACGCCGATAAGGGCCAAAAAAGTTCAAAAACATGTAAAAGAGGGTATGGGTTCGGGGAAACATCAGGGCCATACCATACTCAGTGGGAGAATCTGGATTCAATTTCCTGGTGAAGAACTCCGCCACTTCCTTGGCTTCTTGCCAATTTTGCGGCAAGGTTAAATCTCGTCCGTATTTTGCCTTGAATTTCTCCTTCAAACCCTGGTCCCCAAAGAGGTCCTTCCGATAGAAAAAGAACATAGCTGCGCCGTAAAAGGGGTACCCGATTCTTTTGTCCTTCCAGTAACCATACACGTACCGAGCGGTGGGAATGAAATCCTGATCGTCGAAACTTGGGTCTACCAGATCCGGATGTTCGCTGGCAAAGACTTCCAGGTCCAGCATACCCGGAGCGATGGCCCCAGCCGTCATCAGATCCCAAGTGGTGACATCGAACGAACCAACTCCACTCGTCAGATCCTGCAAAATCCTGGGATAGAGCACTTCCCAAGACAAAGGAGTGACTTCAATGGTCACCTCAGGATATTTCTGCATAAAGTTCTGGGCCAATTCGTAAATCGCATCAGCGTTGTCTGGAGAAGACCACACCGTCAGTTGCGCCGCATATCCTACTTGCACCGCAAAGACGAGGATACTTAAGAAAACGATAGGCAACATTATTTTTCTCATTTGTTTTCCCTCCCTCAAAGGTAAAACTCGAGATTACTCCTCATAACCACGATTGGCTCAAGATACGCACACGGAGGCGGCACGATTCCTTCTACAAGATACCGAAAAAGAGACATGGTGGCTTCAAAACCCTGTCGATACGGATTTTGGAAAATTGTGGCATGGATCACCCCCTTTTGAAAATATGGAATCATGGCCTGAAAAAGGTCGGTGGTGATAACTTTGGGAGGTCGATAAAAAGGAGTTTTTACCAACACCTCGCAAATGGCAATCGAATTGGCCGTGGCGATATAAATCCCTTCCAACTCAGGGTAACGCTGAAGCACTTCCA
>JBDIWM010000018.1 GCA_039638595.1 Atribacterota bacterium | reverse complement strand
CAACGCGGGAGACGGACTTCGGGAACATCCCACGCAGGCTCTACTCGATTTGCTAACGATTCAGCGTTTTTTTCACCGTTTTGAAGGCCTGAGAATGGCCATTGTGGGCGATGTTGCGCACAGCCGGGTGGCGCGATCCCTTGCCATGGGTTTCAAGAAATTGGGAGGTTGTGTGGTGGTTTCAGGACCTCCGACGCTTGTGCCTCAGGAAGTGGAAGTACTGGGGGTGAAAAGAGTATTTCCAGTTGAAGAGGCTATACAGAACGTCGATGTGGTGTACCTTTTACGAATTCAGCGGGAACGTCAGGATGCGGGATATTTTCCAAGTCTCAAAGAGTATGCGGCCTTTTTCGGATTGAGTGAGAAGTGCTGGGAAACAATAAAAGACAGAGCAGTGATCATGCATCCCGGACCGGTTAACCGGGGTGTAGAGGTGAGTTACTCTCTGGTTGAGAATGGACGTTCACTCATCGAAGAACAGGTAACCTGCGGTTTGGCGGTGCGGATGGCGGTTTTGGAAACCCTTATTCGAGAGGGAGAGAAACAATGGGAAAGAAAATTTTAATCAAACGGGGGACCTTGGTTTTACCTCATAAACGATTACTGGTTGACGAAGATATCCTCATCGAAGACGGAGTAATCGTCCGGATGGGAAAGGGAATCCAGGACCCCCAGGCCCACGTCATCGATGCTTCTTCACTTCTGGTGGGACCTGGGTTAATCAATCTCCATGTTCATTTTCGCGAACCTGGTGAAGAGACCAAAGAAGACCTTGTGACCGGAAGCCGGGCGGCAGTCAAAGGTGGGTTTACATCCGTGGTCTGTATGCCCAATACCAAGCCTCCCATTGATACTCCTATGGTGGTCCGATTTATTGGATACCGGAGTCAGGAGGTAGGGCTAGCGAACATTTTCCCCTGCGGGGCAGTGACTATGGGATGTGAGGGGAAGAATATGACCGATTTTGGACTACTCAAAAAAGCCGGAATTGTGGCACTGAGCGACGATGGTAAGTGTGTACAGAGTGCGCATCTTCTTTACCTTGCTTTTCAGTATTCTCGATATTTTGATCTCCCTTTTCTCCTCCATGAGGAAGATGAAGAAATCGCTGGCGGAGGGCACATGCATCAAGGAGAGGCGGCGTTCCTTCTGGGATATAGAGGAATACCTGAAGTGGCCGAGAACGCCATGATTGCTCGGGATTTGGTTCTGGCCCTTTATACCGGAGCGAAAATCCACGTTACACATCTTTCCACGGCTTTTGGGGTGGAACTTCTCCGGTATTTCCAGAAATTTATTCCGGTCGGTGCTGACGTGACACCGCATCACCTACTTCTTACGGATCAGGATGTGGCGCAAATGGGTAACTTTGCCAAGGTTAAACCTCCCCTTCGAAGTAAAAAAGACGTAGAAGCTTTGAAAGAGGGAATACGCGAGGGTGTGATTGAGATCCTGGCTTCGGATCATGCTCCGCATACGGCTGAGGACAAGGAGGGGAATTTCTTGGATGCAGCGTTTGGCATTTCGAATTTAGAAATCGCGGTACCGCTCTATGTGAAAGCGCTGGTTGAAGAGGGAGTGATTGACTGGGTAAATCTGTGGAGGAAGCTGAGCCACAACCCGGCTCGATTCTTGAATCTCAAAGAACGTGGTGTGCTGGAGGAAGGGAAAATAGCCGACATAACCATTGTGGATCCAGACACCGAGTGGGAAGTGACGGTAAACCAGTTTGAGTCGAAAGGGAGAAACTGTCCTTTTGACGGATGGTCGCTTCGGGGATGGCCGGTGTATACGATCGTGGGCGGCAGAGTGGTTATGCGAGAAAGGAGTATCGTGGATGGTGAATTTTGCTGATCAGGTGGCAGAGAAGATCGAAAAAACCGGGCCTCTGGTGGTGGGTTTGGATCCTCACTTTGCGCTTCTTCCTCCCTTCCTTTTGAAAAAGTGGTTTCAAGAGGAAAAGAGTTTGGAAACACTTTCTCTGTGTGTGAAAGATTTTAATCTGGCATTTCTTGAAGCGTTGGCCGGAGAAGTTGGTTTTGTAAAAATTCAGATGGCTTTCTATGAAGCCTTGGGAGTATCCGGGATGATGGTTCTCAAGGAGACCATCGAAAAGGCCAAAAGTAGCGATTTTATTGTGATTCTGGATGGGAAGCGGAATGATATTGCCAGCAGTGCCGAAACCTATGCTCAGGGATACTTATCGACTATTCAGGTAGGACAAGATGTTTTTCCTTCTTTCTGGGGTATTGATGCCTTGACGGTGAATCCATATCTTGGTGAGGATGGATTACGGCCCTTTGTGCAGGAAGCGGAGAAAAGCGGCAAGGGTATTTTTGTGTTGGTTCGCACTTCGAATCCTTCGGCGGCTTTCCTGCAAGATGAGGGGAAGGAAGAAAAAATTTTTGTGAAGGTAGCGAGCCTTGTCTGGGAACTGGGACGAGATTCTATAGGGAGAAGTGGACGGAGTTCAATGGGGATTGTGGTCGGAGCGACGTATCCTGAAGATGTGCGGTTCTTGCGGGAGCGCTTTCCCGGTTTACTATTTCTGATTCCTGGGATTGGAACCCAAAAAGGCGATCTTGAATCCCTTCCCTTTGCTTTTGGCCGCGATGGAAGGGGAGCCCTTGTGAACGTCTCTCGAGATATCCTCTTTGCCTTTCGAGAGAGACAGGATCCAGAAGGTTTCAATTTTGTTGCCGAAGGAAAAAAGCGGGCGCAATTCTATCAGCGGAAGTTTCGGGAGTTTATGGAGCGATGAAAGCGACGATTCAGAGCAAACGATTCTTGAGCGAGAAGTTCTGTATGCTTACGCTTACCGGAGACGAGAGGATTTATTCCGCGTATCCTGGTCAGTTCGTAATGGTGAAGGTCAGTGAGAGCTTTGATCCCTTTTTACGACGTCCCTTAGGGATTATGGAAGTGAGCGGGGATACATTTACCCTTCTGTTTGAGATTACCGGACGGGGAACGAAAATATTGGCTCAAAGAAATCTTGGGGAAGAACTCGATGTGTTGGGTCCCCTGGGTAAGGGATTTTCCTTATCCCCTTCCTTTGGGATTCTGGTAGCTGGAGGAAGGGGTATTGTTCCGCTTTATTTCTTGGCTTCTACTTTTACGCGCACTGGTGTTCCTTTTGTCTTTTTGCTGGGTATCAGAGATAAGGAGGAATTGTTTCTTCTCGATTTCCTTAAGAAGTTTTCCCCGGTTTTTTGGAGTTGCGAGGAAGAGGTTCCGGGGGGTTTCTGTGGGGACGTAGTGACTCTTTTAGAAAGGCATCTTACCTCGGTTTCTTTGCCTGATGGAACCAGGGTATACTCTTGTGGCCCTGAAGGTATGGTGCGGGCTTTGTGCAAGGCGGAGGGACTCAGGAATATTCCGGTAGAAGTTTCTCTCGAATCCCTTATGGGTTGTGGTTTTGGGGTGTGTCTGAGCTGTGGGGTAGAGAAGATGGATGGTGAAGGATATTACCATATCTGTAAGGACGGACCAGTATTTTTGCTTTCCGAGGTAAGACTATGAATCTGAGCGTGTCGTTAGGAAGAATGACGCTCCATAACCCCGTAATTCTTGCTTCCGGTACTTGTGGGTACGGGAAGGATTTAGCACCATATTTTGACCTCAATCAGGTGGGTGCGCTTACAATCAAAAGTCTGAGTATTGCCCCCTGGAAAGGCAACCCCCCGCCCCGGATACGGGAGACCTATGGGGGAATGATGAATTCTATCGGTCTAGAAAATAAAGGTGTATACCGGTTTCTGGAAGAAGATCTTCCGTTTCTCGAAACGTTGACCACGCGAATTTTTGTGGGGATCTGGGGAAAGACGATAAAAGAGTACGTGGCGGTGACGCAGGAACTGGAAAAGATTCCACGTATCGATGCTATCGAAGTAAACGTTTCCTGTCCCAACCTGGAGAAAAAGGAAGCAACGTTTTTAGAAGACGAAGGAACTTTGCAACGTCTTGTAGCTGAAATTCGTTCGGTAACCGAAAAGTTTCTCATCGTAAAAGTGGGTCCCCAGGTGCAGGAATGGAAGAAAGTCGTCTCCATTTTTGAGAAGGAACGGGTGGAGGCAATAAGTGTCACCAACTCTTTTCCGGCGTTGAGCGTTGATGTGGAAAAAATGGGTTTTTTCTTCCATCTTAAGTTTGCCGGTCTTTCTGGTCCAGCAATTAAACCACTGGCGCTTAAGATGGTGTACGAAATTTTGGATGTGACTACTCTTCCGGTTATCGGGATGGGAGGAATTGTCACTGCTTCCGATGCTCTGGAATTCTTACTTTTGGGAGCAAAAGGAGTTGCTCTTGGGAGCTGTACCCTCGTGGACCCTTCTGCAGCACTTCAGGTGCTAAAAGACCTGGAGGCATATTTGGCAAGGAAGCAAATTGATGACATAAATAGTATCATTGGAAAGGTGAGGTAAGTCTATGGAACGAGAGGAAATTCTGGACCTGTTTCGAAAGGCTGGAGCATTTCTGGAGGGACATTTCCTTTTAACGTCGGGTTTGCACAGTCCCTATTATGTGGAGAAATTTCGGCTTCTCCAGTTTCCTGAATATGTGGCAATTCTGGTGCGGGAGATGGTGGCCAAGTTTCGAGGGGAAAGCGTGGATCTTGTGGTGGGGCCGGCGGTGGGAGGAATAATCCTGGCTTATGAAGCAGCTCGACAGTTGGGTGTGCCAATGGCGTTCACTGAACGAGATGAAGGAAAGATGGTTTTTCGGCGAGATTTCTCCATTCGGGAAGGGGAACATGTTCTCATTGTGGAAGACGTGGTTACAACCGGTGCATCGATTCAGGAAGTGGTCAAAGCAGTCGAAGAAAAAGGGGCTTCGATTGTGGGGATTGCGGCTCTGGTTGACCGCAGTGGGGGGAAAGTCTCGTTTCGTTATCCCTTTCAACCTCTGCTTCAACTCGAAATTGCCACGTATTCTCCTGAAGAATGCCCCCTGTGTCAGGAGAAAATTGCTCTGCAGAAGCGGGGGAGCCGTTATCTCCGTTAGGAGGGTACCGTGCCTGATTGGAAAACATTGCTCGATAACGAGTTTGACCTTTTTGAACCGATTAGTTTAGCGCAAAACCTAGTACGCATTGAAAGCGTATCTGGGGGGCAGGGAGAGAATCGTATTGCCCAGTTTATTGCTAATTATTTCATTGACCATCAAATTTCGGTAGAGTGGCAAGAGGTGGAATCCAATCGGGCCAATTTGGTGGCTGAAGTGAAAGGAACCCTGGGTGAGGGGCCTTGTCTTTTATTAAATGGACACATGGATACTGTTCCCATCGGGAGTGGATGGAAGTATCCACCACTGGGTGGAGAAATTGCGAACAATCGCCTCTATGGGCGTGGGGCCTGTGATATGAAAGGGGCTCTGGCGGCCATGATGTACACGGCCAAGATGATTGCCCTTTTCGCTCCTTATCTTTACGGAAAACTGAAAGTCCTCTTCGTGGTGGACGAAGAGCAGGATAATTCTGGAATTAAAAAGTGGATTGAGCAGTACCGCAAGGAAGAGGATATGGTTGATTTTGCAGTCGTAGGAGAACCGACCGGTCTTAATATCAGTCTCGGTCATCGAGGTGTGGCTGCGTACCGGATGGAGATTAAAGGCAGGGCCTGTCACGCAGCGGTGGCAGAGCGAGGAGTGAATGCTATCTATATTGCTTCTCATGTTATTCGAGAAATAGAGAGACGTAATAAAGAACTCGAAAAAGTCAGCGATCCTGATTTGGGGAGTCCAGCTTTAAGTGTAGGAAAAATCCAGGGAGGGCTTTCTGCCAATGTGGTTCCAGAACACTGTATGTTCGAAGTTGATGTCCGCACTCTGCCGGATTTTCCTCTGAAAAAGATTCAGTCAATCCTGGAAGAATCCATTGAGAAAGTTCGTCAAGAAATGGGACTAGAGTTTGACTATGTTCTCACTCAATCCATTCCACACCTTCCTCCCAGCAGGGTTTCTCGAGAGGTGAAAGTTGTCGAGCTCCTTTCCCGATCTATTGCCGAGGTTCCAGGGGAAATCCCCACCTTTGCCCCTTTTCCTGCTTCCTGTGAAGCCTCGTTCCTGGTTGAAGTCGGCATTCCAGCTTTGATCTTTGGCCCAGGAAAAATTGAAGAAGCGCATTCGGCCAACGAGTTTGTTTCAGTGACCGATATCGTTGTGGCAGGCAGAATTTATTCACTCCTGGCGTTAAGGGTTTTGGGTGGAGAATAGGAAAAAAGTGTGATAAGATGAGAATCGCCGTGGGATATTTTGTTTTTTCTGGTTGCAGAGGGGGATTCTGAGGAGAAAATGGGTTCTCTGGGTACGTTTTTACTCATTCTCCTTCTTATCGCTGTGAATGCTTTTTTTGCAGCCTCTGAAATTGCCATCGTTTCGATCCGCAAGAGTCGGTTAAGGCTTGAGAAAGATAGAGACACTCATCGAGGGAAGGCATTGCGATATCTTCTGGAGAATCCCAGCGAATTCCTGGCTACCATTCAAATTGGGGTTACCATGGCGGGTTTTTTTGCCAGTGCTGCAGGAGCTATATCTTTTTCACAGGCACTGGGCCGGCGGTGGGAAGCTTCAGGAATACCGATCTTGCGTAGTTTTGGTCAGGAACTCGCGGTGATTCTTGTGACCGTGGTTATTTCTTTTGGGAGTCTGGTCCTGGGGGAACTGGTTCCCAAGAGGGTAGCAATGGCTCATCCGGAAAGGTTTTCGATTCTGGTGGCGCGTTTTATCTTTTTTCTCTCCCGAGCATTAAGACCTGCGGTGCGAGTTTTGTCGATTTCCACTGATTTTATCGCGCGACTTGTAGGAGTTTCCAGTGAAGTTGTGCCTTCGGTAACCGATGAGGAGATTCGCCTTTTGATTAGTGAGCAGAGGATTTTACCCGTGGAAGAACGGCGCCTCATCAATGAAGTCTTTGAATTTGGAGATACTCTGGCCTATGAAGTGATGACGCCCCGTACAGATATCGTCTGCATCGAGGAAACGGCCACTCTGGAAGACGCTCTGTTTCTCTCTATTCAGAGTCATTTTTCGCGTTTACCAGTGTACCGAGAAGATATTGACAATATTGTTGGTTTTGTCCACATTAAGGATATTTTGCCCCATCTTCGAGAGGGAAGGCTTGCGAAACTTGTTTCTGAGGTGGTACGTCCCATTCATTTTGTTCCGGCTACCAAAAAGGTTATCGAATTGTTGCGGGAACTCCAGCAACAGCGAGTTCACATGGCCATCGTCCTTGACGAATACGGAGGAACAGCAGGTTTGGTGACCATTGAAGACCTATTGGAGGAACTGGTGGGAGAGATACGGGATGAACATGACCGGGAGACAACTCCCTACCGGTGCATTAAGGAAGATGAGTATTTAGTCAACGCTTCGGTTCCCATTGAAAACCTCAATGAATTGCTGGGTTTGCAAATTCCGGAAAGTGAAGAGTTCGAAACCTTGGGAGGATTAATCATGGAAATTCTGGGTAAAATTCCCGAAGAAGGAGAAGTTGTGGCGGTCGATAACTATGAGCTGAAAGTGGAACGTATGAAAGGGAAAAGAATTGTTACCGTAAGACTTTTCGTCAGGAAGAGGGAGGGAGAAGATGGCCAAGTTCATTATAGCTCATGATCTTGGTACAACTGGTAATAAGGCAACGCTTTTTGATGAGGAAGGCAATTGTTTGGCAAGTAGTTTTTTTGGGTATGAAACCTATTTTCCCGATGCACTTTCGGTGGAACAAGATGCACTCGATTACTGGAAGGCAGTGGTGTCTTCCACACGTGAACTCCTGACCACAAGCGGGGTCGATAAAGAAGACATCGCGGTCATTGCTTTTTCCGGCCAGATGATGGGCGCTTTGCCGGTTGACGAGAGGGGGAATCCCCTATACCGAATGCTCATCTGGGCTGACCGTCGGAGCATTCAAGAAGTAGAGTGGGTGAGGGAACGCATTGATGAGGAACGTATTTATACCGTTACCGGTCATCGTTTGAGTGCTAACTATTCTCTGGCTAAAATTCTGTGGTTTCGCCACCACCACCAAGAAATTTATGAGAAAGCGTATAAATTCCTTTTGGCGAAGGATTTCGTCGTCTTCCGTTTAACCGGAAAGTGGGTAACAGATTTTTCCGATGCTTCTGGTACCAATCTTTTTGATCTTGAAAAAGAAACCTGGTCTGAAGAGATTCTCAAGGTCGTCGATATTCCCTTGGAAAAACTTCCTGAGCCGTATCCCTCAACCGTAGTGGTGGGAGAACTGATTAAAGAGGCACAGGAAGCGCTTGGCCTTACGGGAAAAACGAAGGTGGTTATAGGCGGTGGTGATGGTGCCTGTGCTGCCTGTGGGGCAGGAGTGGTACGGGAGGGACAGGCATATCATTATCTGGGTTCTTCTTCCTGGATTGCTCTGGCATCAGCACGTCCTTTTTATGATGAGAAAAAAAGAACCTTCACATTCCACCATCTGGCGCGGGGTCTTTTTATGCCCACCGGAACCATGCAATCAGCTGGTGGATCGTACCAGTGGTGTCGTGATGCTCTGTGTAGGAGAGAAAGAGAATTGGCGGAAGAATTGGAATTGAATTCTTATGCCCTGCTCGATATGGAGGCCAAAAAAGTTGAAGCAGGATGTGAGAACTTGTTCTTTCTTCCCTACCTTATGGGAGAACGGGCTCCCTGGTGGAATCCCAAAGCGAGAGGTGCGTTCATAGGGTTGACACCCCGGCATCGTAAGCCTCACCTTATTCGAGCTGTCCTTGAAGGGGTGGCCTTTAACTTGCGCATTATTTTGGATGTGTTTCGCGAAAAGGGCATCTCTGTCGAAAACATCCGACTCATTGGTGGGGGTGCCAGAGGGGATTTCTGGGCTCAGATTTTGGCCGGTGTCTTTGAAGTGGAGATTCTTCGTCCTGTCTATCTGGAAGAAGCAACTTCGCTGGGAGCAGCGATTTGTGGAGGGGTGGGGATAGGTCTGTACCCCGATCTTGAAGTGGCAGAGGAGATGGTTAAGATTACAGATCGATTTGTTCCTCGCCCGGAAGATATAGAAGTTTATCGCCGTCTTTACCCGGTTTTCAAAGAGGCTTATCTTGCTCTGGAGAGGGTTTTTGAAAAGCTTTCCTAAGCATGATTTCCATTCCAGCTTGAGCTTGGAGAAGCTGGCGAGCATTGCCTTGGGTGACGGCAATTTCTAAAAAGCCGGAACTATCGGGGTGAATGGTTAACGTTCCCCTTGGCTCGGTACCGTACGTTGAAGTATAACGGAGAAGGTATGTTTTTTGACCAAGAACGAGTGTGACTTCGCTTCCCGCAAAACTGGCTTTCTCGGCAAGGTGGGCAGGGATGTTTGTTTCGATGTTGCCAAAGCGATCGAAAAAAAGGACTTCTCCCCGGATGGTATCACGACAGAGTTCTGCTCGAGCACAGGATAACAGCACTGGTTTTTCAAGCGGCACGCCGAGCATTTCCAAAGCTACGCCTGAGCTTAGATGTGCACTCACCGGTGCGAAAATATCCCTACCGTGAAAGGTGGAAGAGGGGTTGGGGGTATAGAAATAGGTAGAGTTACTGAGCTCGATCACTTTTTTGACTCCATCTTCGATGGCGATCAGCGTGAACATACCATTGTCAGGTCCCACCAAAAAATAACCACTCGATGTTTCTATAGCAATGGCCTTTCTTTCTGTTCCCACTCCGGAATCAACGACCCCCATGAAAATACTTTTGGAAGGAAAATCGCGGTACGCTCGAGCCAGAATATGCATTGCTTCCCGGACATTGTACGGTTCTATTTCATGAGTGAGATCGATGACCGTTACGTGGGGATTGATTTTGGATATCACCCCCTTGACTACTCCTACGTAGTAACTTTGGTGTCCCCAATCAGTGAGGAGCACGACGCAGGACATGGTACGTCCCCCTTAGAGGAAAAAAACAAGAATCATGGCGGTCATAAGGCTGGTGCTACCGCCAAAAAGGAAGGGGCTGGCTGCACCCCACATGTTCCAGAACCATCCAGCTAAAAGCGAAGCGGGGAAAAGACCAATTCCAAGTAGTGTAGCATGCAATCCCAGGATGGTGGCTTTCTTCTCTGGAGAGGAAAGCTCTGCCACTAAGGCTTTGGAAACTCCTTCGGTCATGCCGATGTGGAGGCCATAGGGAATCATGGCCCAGAAAATGAGCCGGGGGACCATTCCAATGAGAAAGTATGAGAGGGAATAAAGCGAGAAACCAAAGACGAGAAGTTGTTTCTTTCCGATTCTATCGGAAAGGTTTCCAGCCGGATAAGAAACAAGCATATAAACCAGGTTATAAAGAAGATAAAGGAAGATGACATTTTTGGGGCTGAGTCCAATATCCGGTTCCGCAGCTCGGAGGAGAATGAATTGATTGGAAGAATTACCAAGAGTGAAGATAAAAGTGGCCAGAAACAATACCTTGGTTTTGGGGTTGAGATATTTAACTAAATGGAATTGAAGGGGAAATGTGACGTTCGTTCTCTTCCCAGTTCCTGTTTCCAGAGTAAAAAAGAGAACCAGAACCCCCAGCATAGCGGGAATAAGGCTCAAAAGGATGACAAGACGAAAGGTAGGAAGATAGCGTGTAAGCTCTCTGGATGCTGCGGCCTTTTGCTGAATTTGTGCCATAAAGAAGTAGGTGATGAGTACTCCAATAAGAGCACCCAGAGTGTCAAGGGTACGGTGTAGACCAAAAGCTTTCCCCTGCACTTGTGCGGAAACAGATTCAGAAATCATCGCATCACGAGGAGCGGTCCGGATTCCCTTACCAAAACGGTCGGCAAATCGTCCCCCCAGTATGGTTGGCCAGCCACGGGCAAAATAGAAAAGTGCTTTACCCAGAAGCGAGAGTGCATATCCCAGAATAGTCAGTGGCTTCCTTTTTCCACTCCGATCGGCAATTGCTCCTGAGAAAACCTTAAGAATCGAGGCGGTGGATTCGGCAATGCCTTCAATGGTTCCCAAGATGAATGGTCCTCCGCCCAGGGCTCGAAGGTAGAGAGGGATAATGGGATAGATCATTTCGGAGCTCACGTCAGTAAACAACGAAGCTAAGCCAGTGATGACGATATTTTTCTCTCGATTGCCTTTCATTTTTGCTCTCCCTGGTTCTTTTTGGTATTATATAAGATAACGGAACTATTTTGAAGCAGGGAGAATACAAAAACGTCTTCCGATGGGCGTGTTTCGGCAAAAAGAGTAACGGGATTGGGACTTTTTTTGGCTCTGGGGCTTATTTTACACTGGATAGAAAGCTTTTTTCCTCCTCTTTTGCCCTTGCCGGGAATGAGATTAGGCTTGGCGAACGTGGTTCCCTTAGTGTTACTTCTTTCTGGAAAAACGAAAGAAGCATTGTGCATTAACCTTCTGCGGATTTTTCTGGGAAGTTTCCTGGGAGGAAATTTTTTGAGCATTCCTTTCCTGATGAGTCTGGTTGGAGGATTCACCAGTCTTATCGGTATGGTTCTTGTCCACCGAAGATGCAGTACGCCTCTGTGGATAAGCGTTGGGGGAGCTTTTTTCCACAATCTGGGACAGTGGTGGGTGGCCTTTCTCTGGATGCGGAGTGAAACGTTTCTTTGGTACCTGCCAGTTCTCCTTGCTCTTTCCTTACCGGCTGGTTTTCTGGTAGGGTATCTCGGAATTCTTTTCCGAAGGGAGGAAAAAGAGGTGGTCTGGAGGCATTTGCGTTGACGATGCTTGACAAGGTGAAAATGTTTCTATTATGGTATTATGTTAATTTAAAACAGATGGTGATTGATGACGGGGGCGACCGGGATGGAGAAAAGGAAAGAGGATGGAAGGATTAAATTGACTCTTGAGGGGTACAAAAAACTGGAGGAAGAACTCCGGTATCTGAAGACGGTTCGTAGAAAAGAAGTGGCTGATAAAATTAACCACGCTCTTTCGTTCGGGGATTTGAGTGAAAATGCCGAATACGAGGAGGCAAAAAACGAGCAAGCCTTTGTGGAAGGGAGAATTTTGGCCATCGAAGAAAAACTTCGCAAAGCTGAAATTGTGGAAGAGGAAGAGGGAGATTTGGGTAGGGTACGGCTTGGGGTTCGAGTAGTTCTGGAGAACTTGAGCCAAGGTAAAAAGGTGGAATATACCATCGTGGATTCGGTGGGTGCTGACCCGGCTACGCGGAGGATCTCATTTGAATCACCCCTCGCTCAGGCTCTCATGGGAAAGCGGAGAGGTGAAGAAGTCGAGATTAAAGTTCCGGCTGGTGTAGTGCGATATCGGATTGTGGATATCCTGAACCGGGAGGAATAATATTCACATGAGTGCAGAATCTCTGGATGTAGACATCGAGGCGAAATTCTCCAAGTTGAGAGTTTTGAGGGAACTTGGCGTGAATCCGTACGGGGATTACTTTGAAAGAACCCATGTGATTGAAGATTTACGCAGGTCTCCGGAAACGTTTTTGCAGGAGGGTATGAGGGTCAAAATTGCTGGTCGGGTGATGGCCCTGCGTAAGCACGGGAAGGCCATTTTTGCTGACCTTCAGGACCGTACTGGAAAAATCCAGGTATATGTAAAGAAGGATATCGTTGGGGAAGATCAGTTTGCCATTTTTAGAATGATTGATGTCGGTGACTGGATTGGGGTGGAAGGAACGGTCTTTTACACTCACAGTGGGGAACTCACGGTACTATCGGAAAAATTTGCTTTTTTGAGTAAATGTTTAAATGCTCTTCCCGAAAAATGGCATGGACTCAAAGAAGTGGAAGTCCGTTACCGGAAGCGGTACCTGGATCTCATTATGAATTCAGAGGTTCGTTCCATTTTTCTCCTTCGCTCTCGTTTACTTTCTGAATTGCGACGTTTTCTGGATCGGCGAGGGTTTCTGGAAGTGGAGACGCCCATGATGCAAACCATTCCGGGGGGTGCTTTGGCTCGTCCTTTTAAAACTTTTCATAACGCCCTGGGTATGGATTTGTACCTGCGTATTGCTCCTGAACTTTTTCTCAAAAGATTGATTGTAGGAGGGTTGGAGAAGGTATACGAAATTAATCGGAATTTTCGAAATGAAGGGATTTCCGTGCGACATAATCCCGAGTTCACCATGCTTGAGCTTTATGAAGCTTATGGAAACTATGAAACCATGATGCGGATCTGTGAAGAGATGCTTTCTGAAGTGGTTATGACCATTTTGGGCCGGTATGAAGTGATCTATCAATCCATGACTATTGATTTTACTCCTCCCTGGAAGAGAATTTCCCTCAGGGAAGCACTGCGAGAGCTGGTCGGCATAGATATTTTGGAAGATTCCACTGAAAAAATGAAAGAAGTAGCTAGGCAAAATGGCATAGTTTGTGAAGATGGTTGGGATAGAGGGAAACTGGTCAACGAGTTTTTGGAAAAATTCCTTCAACCGAGATTGATCCATCCCACTTTTGTACTTGATTATCCTACCGAGATTTCTCCACTGGCTAGGACCAAAAAAGAGGACTCGAGGCTTGCAGAGCGCTTTGAACTTTTCATCGGAAAGGAAGAAGTGGGAAATGCTTATAGCGAGCTCAACGACCCCATTGAACAGCGGAAGCGATTTGAGGAACAAGTGCGAAAAAGAGAAAAAGGGGATATCGAAGCTCATCTGATTGATGAAGACTATATCGAAGCATTAGAATACGGAATGCCACCCACCGGTGGCCTGGGAGTTGGTATCGACCGGCTGGTGATGCTCTTGACAGATTCGCCTTCTATTCGAGAAGTCATTCTTTTTCCCATTTTGCGTCCTCGGAATGATTGACAAATTTCGTGGTTTCGGTATAATGAGAACGTCAGGAATAGTCAAAAAAGGGGGTGGTTACGGATGTACTCCCTTTGTGATACCATAGAGAAGTATATCATCAGGATGATAGAGAGTTCTCCCAATCGGATGGTTGTTATTCAGAGAGGCAAGCTGGCAGATGAGTTTGATTGTGCTCCCTCTCAGATTAATTATGTTTTGGCCACTCGTTTTAACGTTTTCCGGGGGTTTATCGTAGAGAGCCGGCGCGGAGGAAGCGGTTACGTCCGCATCAAAAGAGTTCCCATTGACCGGTTAGAGCCCATTGTATTTTATCTGGATGACTATGAAAGGCATCTTAAAGAGAGCGAAGTTGAAGATCTCATCAACTGGCTGGAGAGGGAGGGTTTCATCACCACTCGGGAGGGTTTGCTCATGAAGGCAGCTATGATTCACGCTCTTTCTAGGGTCGAAGAGCTGGGTATTTCTTCCAGTGTAGAGAAAAGTCGTTTACGCTCTCGGATTTTAAGGGAGATGCTCCTCCAGATTCTCGATTGGGTGAAATGAATGAGGTGTGATCTCTGCGGTCAAGAAGGAGCGACTTTGGTGGGGTATTTTTCTGGTCAAGGAGAGGTAGTTTCAAAAAATAGATTGTTTGTGTGCCGAGTCTGTGCCGAAAGGCTTTCGGTAACGTATCGTATGGAGAAAGAAGAGGAATGCCATGGCCTGTGGGAAGCAGAGATAAATTCCAGGTTTGGAAAAGAAAAAATATGCCCTTTTTGTGGTTTTTCCAGGCTTGATTTTTGGGAAAAGGGAATTCTGGGTTGTCCGTACTGCTATTTGGCTTTCGGAGAAGAAATCGGTCAAAAAATTGCTCAGGAACAAGTAGAAAATTTCCATGTTGGTAAGATTCCAGTCCGTTGGCAGAAGGAACAGAGACTCCGGCAAAATATTTCAAAGGTTCTTGCCGAGTTAAGAAGGTGTATTCAAGAAGAAAACTACGAGAAAGCTGAGCACTGCAAGCATCTCATCAATCGATTACGTGCCCGTTTAGGATGATTTTATCTCTGACACCAAAAAAGGCTATTGGAGGGAAAAAATTACCGTGCACGAGGAGTGCAGTGGTTTTGTTTCGTAACGTGGCAGGCATTCCCTTTTCTTCTTCGGTTTTTTTCGCTCCTGTGTGGCAGGAGGAGGTCAGAAAAAAACTTCAAAACATAAAGCAAATAGGTTCGAAGATGGGAGTTCAAAACGGTAGCTGTTTGTTTTTGCTTCTTCTGGGGATTATTTCTGGAGAAGTAGTTTGGTTACGAAGGGTGCAGTCTATATGGCAGAGTGTACTGATCAATGGTAATGCTCATATCGAGATCTGTGCTGAGGGTCCCGGTGTGAGTGTGGGTTCTTTATGGAAATTGGTGGACTTCTGGGATGACCGGATTGAAAAGGAAATTGATTATGCGTATGATCTCAAATGGGGATATTTGAATGCGTCACCGCTTCTTTTGGGAACTGGTTGTAAGGTGTATTTCTGGGTTCATCTTCCGGCTCTTTCTTTTGTCTACGGTGAGGAACGTATCCTGCAATGGTTTCAGGATAATGACGATCTTATGGTGAAAGGTCTGGGAAATAATGGAGAGGTTTGGGCCCATGTTTTTGAGATTTCGAATCGTTTTACTCTGGGCGTCATGGAGTGGAACATGGTAAAGACCATGGAGGTGCTGAGAATGAGGGTTTCCAAGTGGGAAAGACAGGCACGCCTTCACTTCATCCATTCTCCTTCGAGAAGAGAGCATTTCTGTGAAAGTATGGCCAACATTACTCAAGAAATAGGACGAAAAGACGATAATATGGAAAAAGGAATATTTGATTTCCTTTCTCTCTGGTTTTTCGGGGAGGAAGAGGGAATAATAGAGGAAAGAGAAGGTTTAAAGTATAAAGAGGTGGAAGATTTGGTATATAACTGGTTGCTGGCTGGGGGGAGATGGAGGAGCAGAGTGGAGGCGCTGAAAATTTTGGGGATTTGGCCGAGGAGGATTTTGAATCATGTTTGAGAGGTATACAGAGCGAGCAAGGAAAGTCATCATCCTCGCACAGGATGAAGCGATACGGTTGAAGCACAATCATATTGGTACCGAACATCTTCTGCTTGGACTTTTGCGAGAACGCGAGGGCATTGCTGCCCGCATTTTGGAGAGTTTCGACATCAGTATTGACCTTGTGCGCAGCGAGCTGGAAAGTTTGATTGAGAAAACCGAGCACCAAGGTTCAAAGGAAGTTGCTTTTACTCCTCGAGCAAAGCGAGTCTTAGAGTTAGCTCTCGACGAAACGAGGCGTCTGGGTCACAATTATGTGGGTACAGAACACATCCTTCTTGGAATCCTTCGGGAGGGAGAGGGTGTTGGTGCGCAGATACTGAGAAATCTGGGATTGGACATCGAAACGGTGCGGGGCAAGCTCTATGAGATTTTGAACGAAGGTGCTTCCAAGTCCGAAAATGCTCCAGAATATCCTTCTTACAAAGATAGGGAGAGCCGTACACCAATTCTGGATGAGTTCAGTCGGGATCTAACCCATCTGGCGATGGAGAAAAAGCTTGACCCGGTGATCGGGCGAGAAAAGGAAATCGAGCGGGTTATTCAGATTTTGAGTCGCCGAACGAAAAACAACCCAGTCCTGATTGGAGAACCGGGAGTGGGTAAAACAGCCATTGTGGAGGGGCTAGCTCAGAAAATTATCAAAGGAGAAGTCCCGGAAATCCTCAAGGGGAAAAGAGTGGTCAGTCTTGACCTTGCGGCGATTGTCGCTGGAACCAAGTATCGGGGTGAGTTTGAAAAGCGCTTGAAAAAGATTATTTCTGAAATTGTCCAGACCAGGGAAGTGGTTCTCTTTATCGATGAAGTTCACACTTTGGTTGGGGCAGGGGCAGCGGAAGGAGCCATTGATGCGGCAAATATTTTAAAGCCAGCGCTGGCTCGGGGAGAGCTTCAGGCCATTGGCGCTACAACGATTACCGAATACCGGAAGTATATTGAGAAAGACTCGGCATTAGAGCGACGTTTTCAGCCGGTTTATGTTGATGAACCTTCAGTCGAGGTGACGGTGGAAATCCTGCGGGGTATTAAAGATCGATATGAGGAGCATCATCGGGTAGTGATTTCGGAAGAAGCGATTGAGGCTGCAGTGCGCCTTTCGCAACGGTACATTGCTGATCGGTATCTCCCTGATAAAGCTATTGACGTGATGGATGAGGCTTCAAGCCGGGTTCGGCTTCGGGTAACGGTTTTACCTGAAGACCTTAAAGTCCTGGAAAGAGAGATTGAAGAGGTACGGAAAAAAAAGGAAAAGGCGGTCAAAAATCAAGATTTTGAAGGGGCAGCTTGTTACCGTGACGAAGAGGAGAGTCTTAAAAGGAAATATCGGGAATGTAAAGAGGCCTGGCTTAAGGAAGTTGATTCCAGCCGTCCAGTCGTGGCCGAGGAAGACATTGCTGCAGTCGTTTCCAGCTGGACAGGTATTCCGGTTTTCCGGTTAGCCATGGAAGAACAAGAACGGTTGGTGCACATGGAGGAAGAAATCCATCGGCGAATTGTGGGTCAGGAAGAGGCAGTCAAAGCGGTTTGTAAAGCGATTCGTCGTTCTCGAGCTGGACTCAAAGATCCTCGTCGACCTATTGGGTCTTTCATATTTCTGGGTCCTTCTGGAGTGGGGAAAACGGAGCTGGCTAAGGCTCTGGCTGAGTTCCTTTTTGGGAAAGAGGACGCACTCATTATTCTCGATATGTCCGAGTATATGGAAAAGTTTACCGTTTCACGCCTGGTAGGTTCTCCTCCGGGGTACGTGGGGTACGAAGAAGGAGGGCAGCTCACTGAGAAAGTGCGCCGGCGCCCTTATTCGGTGGTGTTATTCGATGAAATCGAGAAAGCGAATCCCGATATCTTTAATATTCTTCTCCAGATTATGGAAGAGGGTCGTCTTACTGATGCCCAGGGGCGAGTGATTGATTTCAAGAATACCATTGTGATTATGACCTCCAATCTGGGGGCCCGAATGATTGCGAACCAGGCAAACATTGGTTTTGGTGGAAAACAGGAGGAAGGTCTTTCCTACCAGGAAATTAAACAGAAGGTTATGGAGGAAGTAAAGAAAACCTTTACACCTGAATTTTTAAACCGGGTGGATGAGCTCATTGTTTTCAGGCCCTTGAAATCCAAAGAAGTGGAACAGATTGTTGACCTGCTTATGAAAGATACCCGGAATCGACTCAAAGAGAAAAACATGGATATCGAAATCACTCCGGAGGTTCGTTCTTTCATCGCCAAGGAAGGATATGACCCCAATTTTGGGGCTCGTCCCTTGCGCCGGGCCATTCAGAGAATTCTGGAAGATCCGCTTTCAGATTTGATGTTGAAGGGGGTTTTTAAGGAAGGCGATAAAGTCCTCGTAACCCTGGAAGAGGGTAAAGCCAATTTTACCAAAATTCTCCCTTTAGAGCTTTCTTTGAAGGCTTGAGGGGTCATGACGTACTTTTGTAAGACTTGTGGTTATTCCACCCCCAGTTGGCTGGGTAGATGCCCCCAATGTGGGGAGTGGAACTCTTTTTATGAGGTTGAGAAGTCATCCCGTAAAAAGCTCTCTTCCTCTTCTTCTTTCTGTGTTCCTTCGTCTTTGGCTGAGATGCAAGATAACCTCTCTCCTAGAGAAAAACGCTTTTCTACTGGACTTAAAGAAGTGGATCGAGTTCTTGGGGGAGGAGTCGTGGAAGGGTCGCTTCTGCTTTTGAGTGGCGACCCCGGAATTGGTAAATCGACTCTTTTGCTAAAAATAGCTGAAGGAATGACCAGGTTTGGGAAAAAAGTCCTCTACGTGAGCAGCGAAGAGTCACTCCATCAAATATACCTTCGAGTGGAACGTTTGCAAATGGAACGAAGTCCTCACCTTTTTCTTCTTTCTACTGACGATTTTGAAGAGATTACTGCTGTTCTTTCTTCGTTAGCACCCCAGGTGGTCATCGTGGATTCCATCCAGAATCTGGGGAAGGGCACAACGGAACTTCTTCCGGGAAGTGTGGCTTTAATTCGGGAATTGAGTATTCAGTTTATGGAGATAGCGAAAAGGAATAACGTGGCTCTATTCCTAGTGGGTCATGTGACCAAAGAGGGCCTGGTTGCTGGACCCAAAACCTTGGAGCATCTTGTTGATGTGGTCCTTTATCTTGAGGGGGATCCACAGAGACCCCTGCGTATGTTGCGGGGGATAAAGAATCGCTTTGGTTCCACTCAAGAGGTAGGGATTCTGGAAATGCGCGAAGAGGGGCTTTCTGAGGTTCTGGATCCTTCTTCCTACTTTGTGGGGGATGGGGAAATGTCGAGTATAGGAACGGTACGCACGGTTCTTGCTGAAGGGAAACGGACCATGATGATTGAGGTTCAATCTCTGGTCAGTCCCAGTTATTTCGATTTTCCCCGGCGAGTGAGTTTGGGGTTGGATCTGAACCGGCTGCATCTTTTACTTGCGGTGTTGGAAAAGGTTACCCGGGTCCGGTTTGCGAAGCAGGATGTGTACCTTAGTTTGGGGGGCGGCATCAGGGCGACTGAGGTTGCCATCGATTTGGCGGTATGTTGTAGTGTGCTCTCTTCCCGGATGAACAAAGCAATGGATCGGAGTGTGGTTTACTGTGGGGAGGTCAGCCTCAACGGTGAAATTCGCCCGGTTTCGTTTCTGGAACAGCGGGTCCAAGAGGCACTTCGTATGGGTGCAAAACGGATCGTTACTTTCACTCCTCATCATACTCTTCCATCCAGGTATGCAGCGATAACCTGGAGTCTGTACCGCCACATTGGAGAAGCCCTCAAGCAAGAGGGTTTTCTCTCATAGTTTTGCTTCTTCTTTTGAATTGGTATAATGTGGTCGTAGTCGATATTTCGTGTTTGTTGAATACGAAAGGGGGCAAGGAAGGCACTTTGGCATTTTTCTGATGGAAGAAGTTTTCTTTTTAGTAGGGGGGATTTTGGTGATGTCAAAAGAGGGATGAATGTGGTTTGGAATTGTTTTTATTCTTTCTTTTGTAATTTTTCTTTCTGGAGAGGTTTCTGAGCCTTTTTGCGGGGTGTTGTAATTTGGAAAGTCATATTATCCTTGGTTGTGGGTGGGTTCGCTATGGGAATAAAAATGAAGATTGGAGCATCGCTATTCCGTTTTTTCCCCCGGATTGCTGATGTTTTTTCCCGGACATCGGCTATCGATATTCTGGTCGGTCTTGGGGGGCTGATTGTGGGTCTGGTCATTGGGGTATTACTCACATATCCAATTTCTTTTTTGCCTTTTAAGCTTTCGTCGTTGCCTCTTCTGGTAACGATAATCTGTGGGGTACTGGGGATTACGTTGTTTCTGGTACGCAAAGAAGACATTATTTCGGTGTTTACTGGTATTCCCAGAATGCGTTTGCTTCGAGGTCAAAGCGTTGGGGGAAAAATTCTGGATACCAGTGTCATTGTGGATGGAAGAATTGCCGACATCTGTAAGACCGGTTTTATCGAGGGAGAGATTATAGTTCCTCGCTTCGTACTGAAGGAACTCCAGCAGGTTGCCGATTCTCAGGATCCACTCAAACGTAATCGGGGACGGCGAGGACTTGACATCCTGAACAAAATTAGGAAGGAGAAACGGGTTAATGTGCGCATTGTGGATCGCGATTTCCCTGATGTTAAAGATGTTGATGCCAAACTCATTAAACTGGCTAAAGCCATTGGGGCCCGAGTGATTACCAACGATTTTAACCTGAATAAGATTGCCGAGCTCGAAGGGGTAGAAGTGCTGAATATTAATGAACTCTCGAATGCACTGAAACCCTATGTCCTTCCTGGAGAAGAATTGCGAGTACAGATTATTCGGGAGGGAAAGGAAGCTGACCAGGGGGTAGGATATCTTGATGACGGAACCATGGTGGTGGTGGAGGAAGGGAAAAAGTACATTAATACGGTGGTGGACACCATCGTTACAAGTGTTCTGCAAACCCCGGCGGGGAGAATGATTTTTACTCGTCTCAAAGCTCGTTCTTGAGGTGTCGATGTGGCCGGTACTCGATTTTTTGTGGTGGTTGTGGCTGCAGGAGTTGGGGAAAGAATGAACTGTGCCACTCCCAAGCAATATTTGCCGATTTTTGGGAAGCCGGTCCTTGCCCATACTCTTGATGTGTTCGAACGCTGTGCTGAGATTGAGGAGGTTATAACGGTTATTAACGCCCTTCATGAGGACCTTTTTGTAACTCAGATTTGGAAACAGTATCGTTATCGAAAGATGAGGCGATATGTTTTTGGAGGGCAACGAAGGCAGGATTCCGTTTACCAGGGGCTTTTAATGCTTAAAGAGTATCAAGATGACTTTGTTCTGGTTCACGATGGAGTGCGGCCACTTTTGGATCAGGGAACGCTACAGAGGTGTCTCAAAGACTTAAAGGAGTACGATGCTGTATGCTGTGCTGTTCCCTGTGTGGATACGCTAAAATTGACTGAGGACGGAAAAATAATCCAGGGAACCCTGGATAGAAAAAAAATCTGGAGGGCCCAGACTCCTCAGGGTTTTCGGATTCGAATTTTATGGGAGGCACTCCAGCGTGCTGAACAGGATGGCTTTTGGGGAACTGATGATGCTTCTTTAGTGGAGAGATTGGGGATGCCGGTACATATCGTGGTTGGTTCAGAAGATAACCTCAAGATCACCACACCTCAGGACCTTGTTTTTGCAGAAGAATGGCTACGCTGGAGGATAGGATCATGAAGGTGCGGGTTGGTCTGGGATATGATATCCACCCTCTAGTATTGGGGGAGCCACTGATTTTGGGCGGAGTACAGATCCCTTATGATCGGGGATTGAAAGGTCACTCGGATGGTGACGTGCTGTGTCACGCCATCATGGATAGTTTGCTTGGAGCCTGTGGTTTACCGGATATTGGTTACTGGTTCCCTCCGGAGAGTTCTGTGTATCGAAAAGCCCGAAGCGTTTTTCTTTTAAAAAAGGTGTGTGCGATGCTTCGAGAGCGGGGATGGAAAATTGAAAATGTGGACAGTGCCATTATTGCTGAACAACCCAAAGTTGCTCCCTTTGTGCCGGAGATGAAACAGGAACTGGCAAAGGCGATGGAAATTGCCGTCAGTGCTATCGGCATCAAAGCCACGACCAACGAGGGCCTGGGGAGTATTGGAAGGGGTGAGGGAATAAGTTGTTTTGCCGTAAGCTTGGTTTTCAGGGATGGATGATCGGAATACTTTTATCCCTTGCAGGGGGTATGTGTTGGACGGGGACCATTGAAGCGAAATCTCAGGTATATGTGGTTTCGCAGAGAGATGAAGCATTTGCGGTGGTGAGTAACGGTCAGGTACTTTTAACGGTGAGGTATCCCCAGGAGGAGAGGGTGAGAAGGGCAAGGGCTGAAGAAATTGCTCGGCGTCTGAACAGAATCTTTGCGTATCCCTTTTGTGAACCACCCACCTTTAGGGTAGAAAAGAAAAAGGACCGGGTAGAGGCGTATTGCGAAGAACAGCTCCTGTTTTCGGTCTTTCACGAAGAGGCTCTTTATAATCGTTCGGATTCCATGAGTCTGGCGCTTTTATGGTTGAACAGAGTTCAGATGGAGTTCTACGGGATCGGTACAGGAGCAATACCCTCTCCGGCTAAAGCAGAGGGAATAGCTTCCTGGTGCCATGTTCGTTTCCATGGTCGGCGTACCGCCTTGGGAGAAGAACATGATGCTTATGCCTTTACTGCTGCCCATCGGGAACTCCCATTTGGAAGCGTGGTCCTGGTAACGAGTCTGGAAACTGGTAAGAGGGTTATTGTGCGCATTAACGATCGAGGTCCATGGGAAAAGGGTCGCCTGGTGGATCTGTCTTTTGCTGCGGCAAAGGTGCTGGGGATTCAACGAGACGGAATAGAAAAGGTTCGAATCGAGGTTATTCCATGGAAAAGGTGAAAACTCGTTTTGCACCCAGCCCGACTGGATTTCTCCATATTGGAGGAGCCCGAACGGCTGTGTTTAACTGGGCTTTGGCCAGAAAAAACAAAGGGGTGTTTTTGCTCCGTATAGAGGATACTGACAGGGAACGTTCTTCTTTTGCGTTTGAACGTGCAATCCTCGAGGACCTTCGGTGGCTGGGTTTAGACTGGGATGAAGGGCCCTATCGTCAGAGCGAGCGCTTGGAATTATACCAGTCTTTTTTTCATATCCTGAAACAGAAAAACCTGGTGTATCCCTGTTATTGTACTCCGCAAGAACTGGAGGAGGAACGAACCGAGGCTCTGAAATTAGGAAGGCCTCCCCGGTATTCGGGAAAATGTTTCTTTCTCTCTCCTGAAGAGAGAAAGAGGAAGGAGATGGAAGGATACCAGCCATCCTGGCGCTTCCGTATCCCTACCAGCGGTGAAATATCGTTCGTGGATTTGGTACGGGGAAAAATGGTTTTCCAGCTTGCTTCTCTGGGGGATTTTATTATTTTGAAATCAGACGGGATCCCAACCTATAACTTTGCCTGCGTGGTTGACGATGCATTGATGGGTATTTCCCACATTCTGCGAGGTGAAGAACACCTTTCTAATACTCCTTATCAAACTCTTCTGTACCAGGCGTTAGAGTTTTCTCTCCCTGTCTTTGCTCATCTTCCCATCATTCTCGACGAAAATCGAGCCAAATTGAGTAAGCGCAGGGGAGACATAAGTCTTCGTTCGTTGCGGGAGGGAGGGATACTTGCGCAGGCTCTTTTCAATTATCTCTTTACTTTGGGCCATTCTTTTGAGGAGGGAAAGGAGATCTTGGATAGAGAGGAGATTCTTACCGCTTTTTCTCTATCCAGGATTGGGAAATCTGGAGCGATTTTTGATGGGGAGAAACTTCGATGGATGAATAAGGTCTATTTACGGAAAACTCCCTGGAATGCATTGCAAGACTATTTTCAGCAATTCCAGGACGGGAAAACGTTCGAAAAACTGGTGGAGAAACTGGGGGATGAGCGGTTTTCGCAACTGTGGTCTTTAGCCTGTGAAGAGGCTTCAGACTTGCAGGAGCTCTGGCAGATTTTGAAGGGATTCCTGGACAAACCTGAAAAAGTTAAGCTTGGGGCGGAACACCTCGAGGTCCTCAAGTTCCTGCGCAAAAAAGTAGCGCGGGCCCCTTTCTGGAGGAATGAAGAGGAAGTGAAAGATACTTTAAAGGTTTGGCAGAGGGAAAGTGGTATGAAGCCAGCGATATTTTATAGGATACTGCGTCTCGTCCTCATTGGCAGAGAAGAAGGTCCTGAGCTGCATCGCTTGCTTTTTGCTCTGGGGAGAGAGGAGTTCTTAGCAAGGTTTTCGAGTTTTGTCGGAGAAGAGGAGGATTAACGCACAATGGTTGAAATTCGGCTTTTTAATACTTTGACTCAAAAAAAAGAAACGTTCCTTCCCCATGAGGGAAACACGGTGCGTTTCTACGTGTGTGGTCCAACAGTATATGATTTGATTCATATTGGCAATGCCAGAGTTTTTGTCCTTTTCGACGCCTTGCGGCGTTTTCTGGAAAGAGCTGGTTTTCAAGTCATTCTAGTGCAGAATTTCACCGATGTGGACGACAAAATCATCAGAAAAGCTCAAGAGGAGAAAAAATTCCCCTTGGAGATTGCCGAGTACTATATCCAAGAGTACTTCCGTGACGCGGACCGGTTGAAAATTCGCAGAGCTTCTTTTCATCCCCGGGCTACCGAACATATCCAAGATATTATTGCTCTGGTGAGAATCCTGGAAGACAGAGGTTTTACCTATCGAATTGGTGGTGATGTGCTCTTTGATGTTTCTCGCTTTCCTTCCTATGGGAAACTTTCCCGTAAAAGACTTGATGAACTTCAGGAAGGGGCGCGAGTAGAAGTCCGTTATGAAAAAAGGAATCCAGCTGATTTTGTGCTCTGGAAAGAGGCCAAGCCTGGTGAACCATTCTGGGAGAGCCCCTGGGGAAAAGGGAGACCGGGATGGCATATTGAATGTTCGGCAATGGCCATGAAGTATCTGGGGACGACGCTTGATATCCATGCAGGAGGGATTGATCTCATTTTCCCGCACCATGAAAATGAAATTGCTCAGAGTGAAGCAGCGACCGGTTACCCTTTTGTCCGTTTTTTCCTGCACAATGGATATGTAAACATTAACCAGGAGAAAATGTCAAAATCTCTGGGAAATATCATCACTGTTCGAAAGCTGTGTGAGAAGTATGAACCCGAAGCGATACGGGTTGCCCTTTTCTCGACCCACTATCGAAATCCTATCAATGTTGATGAAGAACTCCTCCTTTCTTCTCGGCAATACGTGGAGCGGATCAAAAACTTTTTACGCGCCCTTTCTTTTATTGAGGGAAAAACCAGGGAAAAACCGGAAAGATTGGGGGAGAATAATCCTGAAATTCTGGAACGTTTGAGAGGATTTGAGGTGCTTTTTTGGCAATCGCTGGCCGATGACTTCAATACTCCTCAAGCTCTGGGAACCTTCAGCGAGTTTCTTCGTTTTTCTAATGGGTATCTTTTGCCTTCCCAGGGAAAATGGAGCGAAGAAGCGTTACGAGCTATACGGCAGTTTCTTGCTTTGGTTGCAGATATCCTGGGCATTGTTCCTGAGGAAGAATGGTGGGAAAAAGAGCAGTGGATTGAGCATCTGGTGTTGGAGCGCGAAAAGGCGCGGTGGGAGAAGAACTGGCAGCGAGCGGATGAATTGCGGGAAGAGATGAAGCGAGCTGGGTATGTCATCGAGGATACCCCCTTGGGAACACGCTGGTATCGGGAAGAGGGGAATGGGAGTTGAAGGATCTGATTTACGGCCGTCAGCCGGTTTTGGAAGCACTGCGAGCTCAGAAACGGGTTTTCGAACGATTGATTCTTCGCCAGGGTGTTCGAGGAGAGGCTATCAATAAGATCCTCAGGATGGCCCAAAAACTCCGTATTCCGGTAGAATGGAGAAGTGTGGAGCATTTTCGAGAAATGGTAGGGGAGGTGGCCCATCAAGGAGTAATGCTTGTTGCCACGTCTCGAGGCTCCTATTCCTGGCAAGAATTCTTGGAGAAAGTGGCAGGCGATCCTCAGGCGGTGGTGGGTTTTGTCGATCGGGTCGAGGATCCTCGTAATCTGGGAGCGATTATTCGGACGGCGTCATTTTTTGGTTTACCAGGACTGATAGTGAGTAGAGCCAGAACTACCCCCCTTGATTCCCGAACGGTCAAGGCCTCCTGTGGGGGAATAGAGTTCCTGGATCTCTTTCAGGTGAATAATTTCGTGAATGTGCTCCGGACTTTTAAGGAGCGGGGCTTTTTTCTGGTTGGCATGAAAGAAGGTGCTTCTGTGCGCATTTGGGACATCGATTTCAAAAGTATTCCGATAGGGATTATTGTAGGTGGTGAGGATCAGGGGGTGAGAAAACTCGTCCGCGCAGAATGCGATTTTTTGGTGAAGATTCCAGCGACCGGGAATATTTCCTCGTTGAACGTTTCGGTTGCGTTTGGGGTTGGGGTATATGAGGTTATTCGGCAGAAAAGGAGCGTTGGAAGTGTTGAGAAAGGATGAAATCATTGAAGGCGAAGTAGTTGATTTTGCTCTTCCTGAGGGTCAGGGTATTATAAAAAGGGATGGTCTGGTGATTTTTGTCGCTGGGGTTCTTCCTGGTGAAAGGTGTCGGGTAAAGCTACGGAAGATCAAACACAATTACGCGCTGGGTGAATTCATTGAAATTCTGGAACCATCACCTTTTCGTCAGAATCCTCGTTGTCCTCACTTTCATGAGGGATGCGGAGGTTGCCGTCTACAGGATATTGATTATAGAGAACAGGTGCGAATTAAAGAAGGGAATGCCCTGTCTACGTTAGAACATCTTGGTCGAGTCTCCCTCGACACCATTTTCTATGAAGGTTTCCTTCCTGCACCAAATCCTTTTGAATATCGTAATAAGATGGAGTTTAACTTTGGTGAAAAAGATGGGAGGTTACTTCTGGGATTGCGTCCCTTGAATCGTTACTGGGATCTCGTCGATTTAAGAGTCTGTTACCTCATGGAAAGTGGTCTTGTAACCAAGACGCTCGATTTTTTCCGTCACTATGGTGAAGAGATGAATCTAATCGGGTATGACCCAGTGAAAAAGAGCGGTGTGTTACGTGGTCTTGTGCTGCGTTTGTCGCGAGCATATAAAGAAGTGGTGGTGGGGTTAGCCACGACTGGTGATTCACTACCAGGTGAACAGGTGATGGTTAGAGCGTTGCGGGAAGCTCTGCCTGAGATGCAGGGGTTTGTGCATATTACCAATACCTCTCCTGCCAGTGCTCTGCTTTTTGAAAAAAAGAGGACACTCTGGGGGAGAGATTATTTTTTTGAAAAAGTTGGTCATGTAACCTATAAAGTATCTATGGAAAGTTTCTTCCAGGTTAATTCGGATTTGTGTCTTACACTCTATGAGAAAGCGAGAGAGTATGTAGACCTCTCCCGGAGGGAAGTGGTTCTGGATCTCTACTCGGGAAGTGGAGGTATTGGCCTCTTTCTTGCGGATTCCGCCAAGCAGGTCATAGGAGTGGAAGAAAATCCGCAAGCGGTTGAAGATGCCAGGTTCAATGCCGAATTGAATGGAATTATGAATTTTACTTCGCTCTCGGGAAGGGTGGAGAAAATTTTGCCCCTTTTACCTCAGCAGAGGGTGGATGTGGTCGTGACAGATCCTCCCCGAGCTGGCCTTGATCGGAAAGTTGTTCAAAAGATTGCTTGGATTGCTCCAGAACGCCTGCTTTATGTTTCTTGTAATCTGGGTACTTTTGCCCGGGATACAGTGCTTCTCAGTGAGAGAGGATACGTGTTGAAGAGAATCGTTTTGCTGGATCTTTTTCCACAAACTCCTTATTTTGAAACGGTAGCACTTTTCCAAAAATAGTCCTTAGGACACTTGCAAAAAGGTTTTGCGACCGTTAAAGTATTTCCAAATAAGGTAGGTGAGAAAGGATGAAAACCGCAGAGCGGTTTCGAAAGTTTGTTGATATGAAAGATGCCATTGCTGACCGGGTTTTCAAGTTGCGAGGGGAGGGCGCCTTTGAGGTCCTGGCAAAAGTGAAAAATTTGGAAAAGACAGGAAAACACGTTGTGCATCTTGAAATTGGAGAGCCAGATTTCGATACCCCTGAGAATGTGAAAGAAAAAGCCATCGAGGCAATCAAGGATGGACATACCTATTATGTCCCTTCGGCGGGCATTGATGAGCTTCGAGAAGCGGTTTGTGTTTATATGCGTAGAACGAGGAACGTTGAGATTACCCCTGAGGAAGTGGTCATTACCCCTGGTGCAAAACCGGTGATATTTTTAAGCTTCCTTCTGCTTTTGGAAGAGGGAGATGAGGTTGTTTATCCCAATCCTGGGTTTCCCGCCTACCGCTCTATTATTGATTTTGTGGGAGCAAAATCGGTGCCCTTGCGTCTTCGGGAAGAAAACGATTTTCGGGTAGATGTTGACGAATTGCGACGCCTGATTACCAAAAAGACGAAAATGATTGTTCTCAATTCTCCCAATAATCCTACCGGTTCAGTGCTCCTTCGAGAAGACATGGAGGCAATTGCTCAGCTTGCTCAGGAAGAAGACCTTTTTGTTTTTACCGATGAAGTATATAGCGAGATTATCTATGACCACGAACATGTGAGTATTCTGCAATTTCCAGGTATGAAAGAGAGAACGGTTCTTCTTGATGCCTTTTCGAAGAGTTTTGCCATGACAGGGTGGAGGCTGGGATATGCAGTGTTGCCAAGGGAGTGGGCTCCCTACCTCGCACTTTTGATGACCAATTCTAATTCCTGTACCTGTACCTTTACTCAGATGGCCGGAGTCGAAGCTTTACTCAATAGTGATGTTTCGGTCAAAAAGATGAGTGCTGAATTTCGTCGTCGGAGGGACTTTCTGGTGGAAAGAATGGCCAAAATTGAGGGCTTAAGATTTGTCAAGCCTCGGGGAGCCTTTTATATCTTTCCCAACGTGGCTTCTTTTGGTCTTTCTTCGTCGCAGATGGCTAATTACCTTTTGGAGGAAGCCGGAGTAGCGGTACTGCCAGGAACTGCTTTTGGCGAATTTGGGGAAGGGTATATCCGCCTTTCCTTTTCCAATTCCCTGGAAAACCTGGCTCTGGCAATGGACCGGATGGAAAATGCGTTACGGAAACTCAAAAAGTAGGAGGAAAAGAAGATGAGGATTGTTTTGACCAATTTTAAAAGAAAGGGAGATCCGTTAAATCGGGTGGAAGAACAAGCCCTTTTACAGAAAATTATTGATCTCCTTTACTTGGAAGGACTTGAATTTGACCTGAAGGTTGAGGAAGTTGATTCTCGGGAGTAAAGAAAATTCTAATTTGTGGTAGCAGGATGCCGAAAAGAATAAGCACGCATCCTGCTACGATATTGGGTGTAAAGCGTTCCTGCCAGAAGAAATAGGAAAAAAAAGCCGCAAATACTGGTTCGGAGATGAAAATAAGGCCTGCGTGGGCTGCAGAGGTATGCCGCTGAGCAACTTTCTGAATGGTAAAGGCCAGAGCGGTTGCGACTACCCCCAGAAAAACGATACTGACCCATTCCCTGGAGGTAAAAGAAAAGCCGGGGTTTCCCAAACCGATGGATAGAGCAAGACTTAAGATGGTTACTGTGGCCATTTCGATGCTCACAAGAGGTAGGGTATCTTCTTGGTTAAATTTTTCTACCAGAACAATCTGTAGTGCATATGCGAAAGCCCCTAGGGTGGTTAAAAAGTCTCCCCACCATTTCTGCTGAGTGTTGTTTCTGCCTGTGAGCGTCAGGAGTACCAGGCCGAAAAGAGCTATGATGATGCCTAAAAGGGTGGAGAAGTCAATTTTTTTTCGGAAGAGCAAGTATACGAGAAGGGGGACAAAAATGGCGCTCAAACCGGTGACAAAAGCTGAACGGGCTGGGGTAGTATACAGCAATCCCCAGGTTTGAAAAAAATACCCTCCGAAAAGAGCGAACCCCAAAATGCTGCCGTTACGCAAGATTTTTCTGTCCCATTTTTTGGAAAACGAAAAGCCGAGGAGGCAAACTGTAGCGATGAGGAACCGACCAAAAAGGATTTTGGAAAAGGGTATGTTTTCCACCAGGTGTTTCATGGTGACAAAAGTGGCACCCCATATGACGTTAACACTTAACAGGGATAAATCAGCCATGACTGGAATGGTGGTTCGATTCATGAAGGTAGTATAGCCGAAAAACGGGAAACTTCAAGGGGAACTTGGAAAAAAAAGAAATTTTGGGAAATTTTTTTTCCTGTTGACAAAAAGGGAAAAATATTTTAGAAATATTTGTAGAGTTGGTAATATTTTTTCAAACATCAACCAACTAAGGAGGGTTATCGTATGAGAAAGTGGTTAGTTCTTCTTGCGGTGTCCCTGCTCATTTTCGGTATGGCCTATGTGTGTATGGCAAGCAGCATTGAGAAGACTTTCTATGGAGTTACGGCTGATGGAACTCCGGTGGATGAGTATACGCTTGTCAATGATAACGAGGTTATGGCTAAGTTTATTACCTATGGTGGTGCTCTTACTTCTCTCTATGTTCCGGATAAAAATGGTAAATTTGCCGATATTATCCTGGGATTTGACTCGCTGGATGGATATGAGAGCTCGGCCAATCCCTATTTTGGGTGCATTACCGGTCGCTATGCAAACCGGATTGGTAATGGTCAGTTTACCATTGATGGCCGTACTTACACTCTGGCCCAGAATAACGGTCCTAACAGCTTGCACGGAGGTGTCAAAGGATTTAATCGAGTGGTTTGGAAAGCTTTCCCTTTCAAATCTCCTGATGGACCGGCCATTCGTTTCAAGTATGTAAGCCACGATGGAGAAGAAGGGTTTCCAGGTAATCTCAGTGTTACGGTAACGTACACCCTGACCAATCAGAATGAATTAAAGATTGAATATCTGGCAACGACTGATAAGCCGACCGTAGTGAACCTTACCAATCACGCCTACTTCAATCTGGCTGGAGAAGGTGTGGGCAATGTTCTGGATCACCTCCTTCAAATTGTTGCTGATCACTATACCCCGGTGGATAACACCCTGATTCCTACCGGTGAAATTGCTTCGGTTGCCGGAACCGCCCTTGATTTTACTACCCCTCGTGCCATTGGTGAGCGGGTGATGGAATTTGCCGAACCTCCCTTCAAAGGGTACGACCATAACTTTGTCCTCAACAACCAGACTGGGCAACTGGCCCTGGCGGCTCGGGTTGAGGAACCAACTTCTGGCAGGGTCATGGAAGTATGGACCACCGAACCTGGTGTTCAGCTTTACACCGGTAACTGGCTGGATCTCGTTGGAAAGGGCGGTAAGTACTATGGTCAGTTTGCTGGTTTCTGCTTGGAAACTCAACACTATCCTGATTCCCCAAATAAACCGAATTTCCCTTCGGTGTTTTTGAAACCTGGTGAGACGTATTCGACGATGACGATTTACAAATTCTTGACTAAGTAAAAGCTGGTGTAATTTCAAAAAGGGGTTCCTTTCGAAAGGAACCCCTTTTTGAAATTATTTTGTAGTTAATTGACTTTCTTAGAAAGGTTTTTTAGAATGAAGTAAAGTTTTAACCTAATTATTTCTAGGAGGATCCGTTGAGTAAAAAAGTTACACTACAGGACATTGCTCGTGAATTAACCATCTCGGTGGCTACTGTTAGTCGAGCTTTAAACGGCAGGGGTAAAGTGGGAACGGAATTGCGGGAAAGAGTTCTGAAAAAAGCCTTCGAGATGGGTTATTTTTCATCGTTTCCGGCTTCATTAAACTTTAACCTTTCGCGTAAGAAAATTATCGTTCTCTTTCCTGAGAAAGACTTTTTCTGGGAAAAAGTGGAACGGGGGGTTTTTGACGCCTGGAAACTTCTTCGAGAATGGCCTATTGATATCGAGTTTTTCAGAACCAATGGTCACAATCTCTCAGAACAGGTTGGTATATTTGAGAAGCTTTTGGAGCGCAGCGACTTTCACGGTGTAGCAATGGTGCCTTCAGATCTCACGCAGCTTGATTACTTTATCAACGCCCTGTATCTGAAAGGAATAAGAGTGGTGACCTTTAACGTTGATGCTCCTCTGAGTAAAAGACTTTTCTATGTTGGCCAGAATGTTCGCCAGGGGGGTCGGGTGGCTGGTGAGATCTTTCAACACTTTTTGAGTAACCGCAGGGGAAAAATTTGTGTTCTTACCACGAACAAAAGAGCTCCTTCCCATGTTTTGCGGTGGCAGGGACTTATTGATTATGTTCATGAAAAAAATTTGCCTTACGATGTTTCGTATCTTGTGGAAGTTCGGGATGAGGAAGAAGCGTACCAGTTTACCAAAGAAAGATTACTGTTTGAAAGAGAGGTTTGTGGTGTTTTTCTTTCGACGGCTTTCGGAAATTATGGAGTAGGTAAGGCACTTCTTGAGGCGAACCGAAAAGACCTTATCGTAGTGGGGAATGACTTTTTATCCGACTGGAAAGATTTTTTGGATCGTGGTACAATGCACTGTTTTCTTTATCAGTATCCGTATCTTCAGGGTTTTGTTGCGCTGGTGGTGCTTTGCCGATATCTTATCTTTGGGATTGTTCCTTTTGAAAAAACATTTTATCTTCCAGTTTTTCCAATCTTTGTAGAAAATTTAAAAGAAGATTTGGAGCAATTTGAAACACTCATTGCCTACCACCTTTTTGGGTTGGAGGGGAAGCGCAAAGAAGCAGAATTGGTGCTTATGCGAAGGAGTGACTTTGGGCGATGAATTCGAAAGAGCGGGTTCATACTAGTTTGTGCCATGAGGAACCGGATCGAGTTCCCATCCAGGCGAGTTTCACGCCGGAGTTTGCAAAGCGACTGCGGGATCATTTAGGGCTGATGTCGCAGGGAGAGGACAATCCTCATGGAGGGGTAGAACACGACCTCGAAGAGGTTTTAGGTCTTGATATGATTCAATATTCAGTGGGGATAGCCAATTCCTATTATTTGAAGGAAGAGGAAGAATACATCTGTGAATGGGGGATAAAATGGAAAAGGGTGCCATATACCACGCCTTTTGGCACAGGGCACTACACGGAAATTGCCGAACATCCCCTTGCTACCGATAGCGGTCTTGCAGAGTATGTTCCTCCCTCCCCCCACCGTGAAGAGTTGTATTTACCATTATGGAAAATCCTTGAAAAATTTGGAAGGACGCACTTCATCTTGGGGGTTGTGGTTTGTACCATTTTCGAGGGTGCTTGGTATCTGCGGGGAATGAATCAGCTTCTCATCGATATGGTTACTGATGAGGAGAAGGCGAATCACATTCTCGATATCCCCTTTCATTTTCATCTTGAAGCAGCAAAGAGGTTGACGACGATGGGGGTAGATGGAATTTGGTTGGGAGATGACGTGGGAACCCAACGGGGTATGCTTCTGTCCCCAGAGCTATGGAGAAGATACCTGAAACCTCGTCTTGCCACAATATGTCAGGAAGTAAAAAAAACGGATCCAAATGTGAAAATTGCCTATCACAGCGATGGAAACATTTATCCGATTATCGATGAACTGGTTGAAATTGGAATCGATATCTTGAATCCCGTGCAACCAGGGGCTATGGATCCAGAATTTTTGAAGAAGCGATACGGGGACGTCCTTTCTTTCTGGGGTTCTATTGATGAGCAGCGTACTCTTCCTTTTGGGACCCCAGAAGAGGTGAAGCAGGAGGTTCAAAGACGCATTGTCACTTTGGGGAAGGGTGGGGGGTTTATTATTGCTCCCACTCACCATGTGCAGCTTGATACACCGTTGGAGAACTTCTTTGCTTTCCTGGAGACGGCAAAAGGTTGTGGTTGTTATCCCATTGCGTTTGGGATAGAATAAAAAAGGGGAGGTGAGAGGAAAGATTTCAAGAGCGAAGGGGCCCAGTATTGGGGGGTTTTCGAGGTGTTTTTAATTTTTAGGATTCTTCAGGAAGGAGGGTATGACCATGCGGATTCGTTTAGTAAAATGGGGTATCGTAGTTAGTGTTGCTTTGTTGCTTTTAAGTAGTGTTCTGGCGGTGGCGGAGGCAAAGAGGTTTGAAGGGATTCGAATTCGATTTTTTGCTGGTGGACCTCCGGGGTGTCCTTTTGCGAGTGTTGTGTATCGAGGGGCCAAGGCAGCGGAGGAGGATCTGGGACCCACGGTAGAGTATGTTTTCTCCGATTGGGATCCGGAAAAGATGGTTACCCAGTTCAAAGAGGCAGTGGCTTCCAAGCCGAACGGAATCGCCATCATGGGGCATCCTGGGGATGATGCACTGGATCCTCTGATTGACGAAGCTTTTGCCCAAGGGATTATTGTTACTTCTCAGAATACCACGCTTCCTAAAGCAGAAGCAAAATACAAGGCCTGGGGTTTTGGTTATGTTGGACAGGAACTCTATGAATCTGGTCTTATGCTTGGAAAAGGTTGCGTAGAGCGTTTCGGCCTCAAGGCTGGGGATAGGGCTATGGTATGGGGCCTGCTTTCTCAACCAACTCGAGGTTTACGGACCAAGGGAGTTATTGATGCTCTGAAAGAAGCTGGTTTAGAAGTAGATTACCTTGAAATTTCTCCTGAGGTTAACGCCGAAGCGCCTCTGGGAGCCCCAATTTTTGCTGGCTATGTTTCTTCGCATCCGGATGTGAAGCTGGTGGTTACCGACCATGGTGGTTTGACAGCGACTCTCGAAACGTACTTTAAAGCCGCTGGTAAGGGTCCAGATGATATTTATGGGGCAGGGTTTGACCTTTCTCCTGCTACTTTGGAGGCGATACGAAATGGGTACTGCGATCTTATTCTGGACCAACAGCAATTTTTGCAGGGGTATTTACCTGTCCTCCAGTTGTGTATGAGCATCAAATATAAATTTGCTGGTTTGCACATTGACACTGGTTCGGGGCTTGTGGATAAGTCAAATGTCGAAGCGATTGCACCGCTCGTTGAGGAGGGAATTCGTTAATTGACTGTTCATGACGACTCGCTGGTAAAAATGGTCAATATCTGGAAGTCTTTCGGGCATGTCGAGGTGTTGCGGGGAGTCAATTTTGCCGTGCAGTACAACGAAATCGTTGGCCTCTTAGGAGATAACGGTGCTGGAAAGTCGACGCTCATCAAGATTCTGACCGGAGTTCACCAGCCTGATAGGGGAGAGATTTACTGGAAGGGTCAGAAACTTTTGGGGTATTCGGTAGCCAAGGCTCGAGAATTAGGAATTGAGACGGTTTTCCAGGAGCGAGCGCTTTCCGAGCAACACACCATATGGCGTAATGTGTTCATGGGACGAGAAATCACTACTCCTTGGGGGTTTATTAACATCAAAAAGGAACGGGAAGAGACAGAACGTATTATGCGCCAGTACATGGGATTTACTTCGGCAGCCCTGAGCGTTGATTCAGTGGTAGGAACTATGTCTGGAGGAGAAAAACAAGGAGTGGCCATTGCGCGGGCGCTCCACTTCCAGGCAGATCTCATCATTCTCGATGAACCAACGACCGGGCTTTCTCTCTCAGAAACGCAGAAAGTGCTTGGTTTTGTGGAAGAAATCAAGAAGAATGGGAAATCGGCCATTTTCATCACCCACAATATTTATCATGTCTATCCAGTAGCGGACCGGATTGTGGTTCTCGACCGGGGAAGAGTGGTGGGTGAATTTGAAAAAGCGGCGATTTCTCTGGAAAAACTGGTAGAAAAACTGTATCTTGTGGCTCGCACTGGGAAGCTGGAGAATCACCAGGAGAGTGTAGTTACTGAGGGAGAGGAAAAACCGGGACAGGATTTCCAATCTTTGATGCCTTGAAAGACTGTATAACCCCGGGCCAAAACCCGGGGTTATTTTATTCAAGAGTTTGGTTTTGGAGGGAAGAAGGATGGCACGATCAAGGGCGGTGGAACATCGATCCCAAATGAGTGTTGTGTTTGTTCTTCTGGTCATTATTGTTCTTTTTATGGTAGGAAGCCCTAAAACCTTTCTCTCTGGAGACATATACGCTGCTTTCATGTCTACCATACCTTTCTCCATGATTATGGCCCTCTCTTTGACTCTCATTGTGGTTAGCGGTGAAATGGACCTTTCTTTCCCCTCGATTATGGGATTCAGTGGATATGTCTTTACCATGGTGTTTCATGCTTTTGGAAGCTTTCCTTTAGCCCTTTTGACCTGTATCGCGGTGGGACTAGGGGCAGGCTTTATGAATGGTTTACTCATCGTAAAATTGCGTCTTCCTTCTTTGGTTTTGACCATTGGCACACAATTTTTCTGGGCGGGGCTCACGCAGGTTCTGTGTGGCGGTTTGGGAAAAACGCTGGTTCCGACCAAGCAAAGTGTGCTCTACTATCTTTTAGTAGGAAGGATTGGGGGGAGGCTTCCGGCACAGATACTCTGGGCGGTGCTCGTTGGTTTTGTTATATGGCTGGTTTTGAATCGCCATCGTTTTGGGGCACATATTTACTTTACTGGTGATAACCCTGCCAGTGCCAGGGTCATGGGTGTCAATGTAGATAGAGTGAAGATGATTGTCTTCACCCAGATGGGTGGTTTTGCTGCCTTTGCTGGAGTATTGGCCAGCTTAGAAGTTCTTTACTTCTGGCCCACCCTTGGTCAGGGATATCTTCTTAAGACCATCGCCGCGGTTTTTCTTGGTGGTACCCCTGTTGAGGGAGGAGTGGGAACTGTTTTTGGCACCTTCATTGGGGCTATTATCATTGGTATTTTGGAGGCTGGCATTATTGCCATGGGAATGACAGGATTCTGGACTCAACTTGTGTATGGCCTCATCATCGTCGTTTCCATTGCTATGCATTCTGCTTTGCGGAGGAGGGTGTAGGGAGAGGAAGGCAAGTCTATAAGCCGAGTTCTGTATTCCTCTTGCGAGGAACGGTAACCATCTATCTGGGAGGTGAGTTACCCCACCTCTCAAGCGGCCAACCCGAAGGTCAGCGAGCCACCTCATCCCTTCCTATTTGGCCTTGCTCCGGGTAGGGTTTGCCAGGCATGCTGGTCACCCAGCATCCGGTGAGCTCTTGCCTCGCCTTTTCACCCTTACCTTCTCCAAGAAGGCGGTATGTTTTCTGTGGCACTTTCCTGGAGTTACCTCCACTGGGTGTTACCCAGTACCCTGCTCTGTGGAGCTCGGACTTTCCTCGGGAGAAACTCTCCCGCGGTTACCCGACCTGCCTTCCCCACAATTATAACTGATTCGCTGATTGAGTATTTCGGAAGCCAGGCGATCCGCTTGAGAGTTTTTTGTTCTGTCGATGTGGGTTAGGACGAGTTTCTTGAGCCGAGCAATTTTCACTCTGGCTTCATGGTAAAGGGAAAGGAGTTTGGGGGAGTGAACGCGATATACCCCGTTAATCTGGTTGACAAGGAGCTGGCTATCCGAAAAAATGGTAATTTCCTGAATACCAAGGTAAAATATTCTATCCAGAGCCTCAAGAAGTGCTCGATACTCGGCCTCATTATTTGTGGCGATTCCAATACGGCCAGAAGCTTGGTAAAGGATTTCACCTTTTTCGTTACCGATGATAAAGGCGAAGGCGCTTTCTCCCGGGTTTCCTCGGGAGGCACCGTCAATAAAAGCAATGTACTTACGAGGTCTTTCGATAGATGAATCTTCCACAGTTTGGACACCGCACGAGTTCTTCCTGTTTGCGAACGCTTTTTACCACGGTTGTAGGAACAGTTAAGTAACATCCACTGCAGGTTTCGTCCTGGAGTACCACCACTGGATTAGTATATTTTTTCCTGAGGTCAAGGTATGTCGAGAGCGTGTTTATATCAATTTGGGTAATGACTTTTTCTCGTTCTCTTTGTAAGGTTTCTAAGTGCTCTTGCCAACCTTTTAGCTCTTCTTGAATGTGGGCGATACTCTGGAAAGTCTCTTCTCTTTTTGTACTCACAGCCTGGCTCTTTACTTGGAATGTCTTTTGCATCGATTCTAACTTTTCCATTTCCAGGAGCACTTCTTCTTCTAAGGTGTTTTTCGCTACTTCTAATTTTTCCATTGATTTTTCCCATTGGGCAAGCTCTTTAGAAGAGGTGATTTCTCCACTGTATAATTTCCCTTTGGTCATTCTCAGTTTTTCTTCGGCGTCTTTCAGTTCCAGTTCTTTATGAGCTAAGGCGACTTTTGCCTTCTCCAGAGCCATTTTCGCTGATTCCAGATCTTTTTGTGCTGCTTCCAGAATCTGCTGAAGAGAACATATTTCCTCTTCTCCCCTTGCGATTTTTGATTGTAGACTCTGAATCTTTCCATCTAAATCCTGAAGATGTAAGAGAAGCATAATCTTTTCCATGTTGGTTTCCTTATGGTTTTCCTTCGAAGAATTCGACTTTTAAATCGTGTTTCTTCGCTTCCTCTTGCAGGAAAAGACATATTTCTTGCATCGCTCTTTTTTCGCCTCTTCCATGTGGGACTGAGAGGTAATCGATACCAGCAAAAAGAAGTTCCTGGATTTCGTGATGAGAGAGATCTCCAGTGATGAAAACATCAGGTTTTTCTTTAATCACCTGTTTAAGGAGGCTCTTCCCGCTTCCTGGACAGAGGGCAATGGTGTGATAGAAAGATGAAACGTCCTTACTGGAGGAATATAAGATACATGATTCCACGAAAACGCTCTCGACTCTGCTCTTTAATTCTTGCTTTTCAAGGGGATGAAGCAATTTGATGATTCTTCCTAATCCGACGGAACTTCGTGATGATTCTCTCAGAGGATAAATATCGATGGCTGGCTCTTCATACGGATGTGCGGAAACGATCTGTTCCACCGTCTGGTTCAGAAGGTTCGCTTCTACTTCCACTTCTAAACGTATTTCGGAAACTTTTGCAAGTTGGCCCACTATTCCTACGAAAGGTTGAGCGTTTTCTTGGGGAATAAAAGTTCCCGTTCCCAGCACGTGGAAGCTGCACCCCTTGTAGTTACCAATGGTCCCGGCACCGGTGGAGAACATTGCCTGGGAAACCTTCTCAAGATAATCGGAAGGGACAAAGGTGACAATTTTAAATTTTGGAATTGAACGTGGGAGGATTGGCTTTTTTTTGCCCTCCAGGGTGAGAATTTTGACCCACTGTTCCGCCAGGCCCTTTGGAGCACTGTCAAGGTTTGTATGGTGGGCGATTACAGAAATACCGTGGTGATACAGTTTGTAAAGCATAACAAAATGGGGATCATCTTTCGAAAAAAACGAAAGTGGTGTCCAGATTGGAGGGTGATGAAGATATAGAAGATCTATCTTTTCGGCAATTACCCAGTTCAAAAGTTCCGGAGTCAACTCTAAACCAACCAAGACCTTTTGCACTGTCTCACAAGCTTTAACCTGAAGACCAAACCGATCATCAGGAAGAGCAAAAGAAGCGGGAAACAGATTTTCCAAAAAATTCAAAACTCTTTCTAAGGTTTCCATATGTGTGCTCCCGCCATATTAGGATGGTGGGTCCACCCGGATTCGAACCAGGGACCGACCGGTTATGAGCCGGCTGCTCTACCGCTGAGCTATGGACCCACGGGTGGAATCCATATTAGCACATTTATCCAGGCTTATCAAGCTCCTGTATAGGTTCACATCATGTGGGACACCCAACAAGTCCAGTATCCTTCAGGTAAACCCAGAGACTTCTATATCTATACACCTCTTCAGGTGGAATTGCATGGTCTTACGATCAACCTCCTCCTC
>JBDIWM010000017.1:14788-39851 GCA_039638595.1 Atribacterota bacterium | reverse complement strand
TTTTACTATGTTTGGAAAAAAGGCATTGGAATGTTTTATCGTAAAGGAAGAGTAGAGTTTTTCCAAGAAAAGAATCCTTTAAAGCCTATCAGCACGGTATACCCGGCTTTGGTTCTTCCGACTGTGCTTGCCCGTCGCATCTTTTTTATCTTGGGGACGCTTTCTCTTTTGAGGATTTCTTCGCAGTTCTTAAAGCCATTCCTGTTTCATCCTGGGTGGTCTGGCGCAAACAGGAGAGCCTGCATCATCTTAGCGTTTCGGATGGCATAGTCCCGGAAACAGTTATTGAACATGAGAAAAACGGTTTCGGCTTCCTGTGATGGTTTTTGGAGGACCCGAAGCCACTGTTTGAGTTCTTTTTCCTGGTAGAGGTAATTAAATTTCTCCCAGATAGAGGCATGGTGGTCTTGCCAGGCAATGGTATTCCGTCCGTGGAATCGGATTACCATCTGATTAGCCGTGCGGGCCACAACCGGCGGCACTGTCCAGGAAAGTTGCGGTTCATCAACGCATACGTAAGCAAAACGGAGCTTCTGTAACAGAGTAAAAGTTTTTTCTCGCATAGGAGTTTCCAGCCAGCTTCGATGACGAAATTCAATGGCTATGGAAAACCCCTCACTCTGTTCGCGTAACCATTCTAAGTACGCTCTGGTGTCCTTTCCTTCCTGAAACCAAGGAGGAAACTGGAAGAGGATGTATCCGAGTTTCTGAGATTCTTTGAGGGGCAAAGTCGATTTCAGAAAGGCTTGTAGAATCAAGGCGAGGAATTCTCGGGGAATGGTTCTGGCGTTGAGTGAGTTTTCCTCCTGAGCGTTTTGGGGGAGTTCGGGAAGGAGAAAGGAGGGGATATTTCGGGTGGTGGTGTGATGAAAGGTGAACAGGGAAAAGGCTTTCAGGTTGAAGAGGAAGTGGGATGGGGTACGTTCGACCCAGAGGCGGGCGTTGTGTTCCGATGGAAAAGCATAGAAACTCGAGTCAACTTCTACAGTGTTAAAGTGGGATGCATAGAATTGGAGTCGTTCTGCAGCATTCTTGATCGTAGGAGGATAAAAGTTCCCCTCGGTAAGAAGGGTTTTATCGGTCCAGGAACAGGTTCCCACAAAATGGGTTGTCATTCTTTCACCTTCCAGTATTATACCCCTTTTGGGGTGAAAGGTGATACAATGGGAAAAATGACTCTGGAGGTGTTTCTATGGCGGTAGAAAAAGTGGCGAATCTCCCCAAAAGGATGAAAGCAGTGGTCAACCACGCTCCAGGAGATTTTCGCTTTGAGGAAGTGGATGTTCCCGAGGTTGGTCCTTATGAAGTACTAATTCGGGTGGGTGGATGTGGCATTTGTGCTGGGGACCTCAAGACTTTCCATGGCGCTCCTCGTATTTGGGGAGGAGATGGCCATCCTTCTTATGTGAAAACCCCGGTTGTTCCTGGACATGAGTTCTATGGCCAGGTGGTGGCTTTGGGCGAGGGTGCTGGAGCGAAGTACGGTTTTTCGCTGGGAGATTGGGTGGTTTCAGAGCAGATTATCCCCTGTGGGACGTGCCGTTTTTGCCTTGCGGGAGATTACTGGATGTGTGAGCGGCACTACATTTATGGTTTCAAGAAAGGAGAAGCCGAAGGAGCGTTTGCAGAATACATGAAATTCCCCGTGAATTCGGTGAATCACAAATTACCTGAAGGGTTTCCTTTGAAAGTGGCGCCCTATGTGGAACCGCTGGGATGCGCTATCCATGCGGTCAATAGGGCGGATATCGATTTTGCTGACGTAGTGGTGATTGCGGGGATGGGAGCCATTGGTCTGGGAATGCTCCAGGTGGCGCGTTTACGAAGTCCTCGACTCCTTATCGCCGTGGATGTGATTGAAAAACGTTTGCATCTTGCCAAAAAACTGGGTGCCGATGTGGTATTGAACCCCCGAACCGTCGATGCTGTTGCTGAAGTGAAACGGCTCACCGATGGCTATGGGTGCGATGTTTACATCCATGCCAGCGGTCATCCCCAGGGAGTCATTCAGGGATTGCAGATGATCCGTCGTTTGGGTCGATATGTAGAATTCAGCGTTTTTAACCAGCCTACCAGCGTGGACTGGAGTATCATTGGTGATGTGAAAGAACTGGATGTTCGTGGAGCGCACCTGAGCCCCTGGACCTATCCGGAAGCAATTCGGTTCTTGCAGAATGGTCTGGTCAAAGCTGATGAAATCATCACTCACGAATTTCCTCTGGAAGAGTTCAAACAGGCGATGGAAATTGCTGAAAAGGGAGACGAATCCATCCGGGTGGTTCTCAAGCCTTGAAAAGGGGAGCGCGCTCCCCTTTTCAAGGCTTGTGGAGTATACTATTTCGCTTTGAGGGCAATTTTTTTCTGTACACTTTTTTCACAGAAATGGTGTGGTGTAAAGAGAAGGCGAGGGACGGCGGGATGTTCCGTGTGGCGATAAAAGACTTAAACAGAGTTGTTGAGGGACGCAGTGGGGAAAGTCTGCTTGAGATTCTGCAGCGAGAGGGTATCATGATTGATTCGTACTGTGGAGGTGTGGGGTCCTGCGGAAAATGTGTGGTGCGAGTCCAGAGTGGTCAGGTTTCTTCCCCAAATTCTCTGGAGGCAAAGCATCTGGGGGATCGGTTGAAAGATGGTTTTCGCCTGGCCTGTCAGACGGTCGTTTTTGGAGATTTGGAGTGTGAGGTTCACTATGCTCTCTCGGTGCCTTCTTTGGCGCTTACAGAGACCCTTGAAATCGGGATGGAGAAACTTCCGGTACAGTGTTTTCGTGTGGTGGTCGAAAAACCCTCGCTGCAGGAGGTATCTTCTCTTCAGGAAATCGTGGAGAGGGTTTTATCGCTTCCTTTATCCTGGAGCAATGCGGCTCTGACTGAGCTTTCTTGCCTCGTGGGAACGGATTTTGAAAGGAGCTTAGAGGTCATCGCGAGTGGGACAAATGTTTTATGGGTCCGTTCATTTGAGTCTTTCCCCTTTTTAGGAATTGCTTTTGATATCGGTACCACCACGGTTGCTTGTGAGCTTGTAGACCTTTTGCAAGGTACATCACTGGGACGAGCAGGAACTCTGAATCGACAGGTGCAGTTCGGTGCAGATGTGATTTCGCGACTCCGGGCCATTCAGGATCGTCCGGAAAACCTCGTAAAACTCCAATCTCTCCTCGTGGAAACGATGAATGACTTGCTCCAGGAAGTGTGTGAGCGGGCGGGTACAAAAGGTGAGTATATCTTTGCAGTCACTGTAGCTGGAAATACCATCATGGAGCACCTTTTTCTGGGTGTTTCTCCGCTTTCGATTGGCGTTGCACCGTATGTTCCCTCTTTCCGAAGGGTGGTGGAATTGGAAGCCAAAGATATTGGTCTGAATGTCCATCCCCAGGCTCAGGTATACCTTTTTCCTCAAGTGGCGGGGTATGTTGGAGGAGATGTTATCGGTGGTGTCAGTGCCTTTAATCTGGAGGATGAAGATCGCACCATCCTTTATGTGGATATTGGTACAAACGGTGAAGTGGTTCTAATTTCTCGGGGAACCGTATGGTGTTGTGGAACCGCAGCCGGACCAGCTTTTGAAGGGGCACAGATTACCTGTGGGACCCGGGCCACGCTGGGGGCAATAAACGCTGTAGGAATGGAGGATGAGGAACTCAGGGTGTATACCATTGGGGATGTGGCTCCCCGGGGTATTTGTGGAACCGGTCTTATCGATGTTTTGGCTCTTCTCTTAGATGAGGGTGTACTTGGACCAACGGGAAGGTTTCAGGAAAAAAATGCCCGATGGAATGCACGTTTTTTGAAAGACAAATCCTGGGCTTTGGTGCTGAGCCATGACCCGCGCATCATCATCACTCAGGAGGATATTGCACAATTGCAGCTGGCTAAAGCAGCGATCCAAGCAGGGCAGAAGATTCTTTTGCGAGAAGCAGGCCTTAAGATGGAAGACATCGAGGAAGTGATTCTGGCGGGTGCCTTTGGAAGTTTCATCAATCCCAAAAGCGCGCAACGAATTGGTCTTATTCCTCCTCATGTCCCCTGTAGGGCGGTGGGGAATGCTTCGCTTTTTGGGGCCAAAAGGGCGCTTTTATCTTTAGATTTTCGCAAGAAAACCGAGCATCTGGCGTCTTGTTCTCGGTACCTGGAGCTTTCGGCTCGACCAGATTTTCAGGATTACTTTTTTGAATCACTCATCTTTGAGGTAAACGAACAGGGGGTTGAATGATGGCCGTTGTAAAACCATTTCGGGGATACTTTTACACTCAGGAGATTGTGCGGGAAAGGGGTATCGGAAAGCTGGTTGCTCCTCCCTATGACGTGATTTCGGAAAAAGAGAAGCAGAACCTTATGCAGGAAGAGTACAATTTTGTTCACATCATTCTGGGAAAGACCGAGGAGGGGTACAGGACGGCTGCTGAAAAATTATCAAACTGGGTGAAGAATGGCATCCTTACCCAGGATACCGAAAAGTGTTTCTATGTCTATGAACAAGAATTTCGCCTTACCGGATTCCATCGGGGGAAGACAAGGGTGCGGACTGGCTTCGTTGCCCTGGTCCGCTTAGAGGAATTCGAAAAAAAGATCATCCTTCCTCACGAAAAGACCATGCCCAAATATTCCATGGATCGCCTGGAACTCATGGAAGCGACCCGCGCGAACCTGGAACAGATTTTTGGGATTTATCATGACCCCAAGGGTGTCGTGGATGGGGTTCTTGAAGAGGCGAAAATTCCGGAAAACAAACTCTTTGAGTTCACGGACTCCTGGGGGGTGGTGCACCGGGTTTTTAAGCTGGCGGATCCAGAAAAAATTGAACGGATTCAAAGAGTGATGAATCCCCGAACCATTATCATTGCTGATGGACATCACCGTTACGAAACCTGTCTTAATTACCGTCGTAAAATTCGGGAAAAACTTGGTGACCCTCTGGAAGAAATTCCCGAAGACTACACCATGATGACCTTGGTGAGCATTCAAAATCCGGGATTGCTGATCCTTCCCACGCACCGCTTAGTGAAGAATCTTCCCAAAGAGAACGTAGCAGGATTTTTCGAGCGTTGCGAACAGTACTTCACCGTCCAGATTTTTCCTGACGAGCGAGCCATGGAAGAGTATCTTCGCAATGCTCCTTCTTATACCATTGGAGTATACGATAAAGAGGAAGAAAAGTGGGGAGCAATTACCTTAAAAGACCCTAAAATTATGGATGCGAGGCTTGGAGTCGAGAATGTGAATCGATATCTAGAGACAGCTATTCTCCATGAATTGGTTTTCAAGGACCTCCTGGGGCTTGGAGAAGACGCCCAGGGGAAAAGTGAACACGTCGATTATCTGCGCGGTACCAAGGATGTCTTTGCCATTGCCCGGGAAGAGAACCAGTACCAACTCGTCTTCGTCATGCGTTCTACTCCCATGGAGATGGTGGAGAAAGCAGTGACTGCCAGGCAGCGGATGCCTCAGAAATCGACCTACTTTTACCCTAAGGTATGGAGTGGTCTCGTGCTCCGATTTCTGGAATAGGAGGCCGACGGTGCGCTTACAGCTTGCGCTGGATACGTTATCCCGGGAAGAGGCCAAAAGGCTGGTTCAGCTTCTTTATCAGGAGGTTGATATCGTCGAAGTGGGAACACCGCTCCTTTTGCGTTGCGGCTTGAAAGTAGTCGAGGAAATAAAAGAAATTGTAGGAGCGAAGCCAGTTTTTGCCGATGCCAAAATTGTGGATGCCGGGCGGTACGAAACGGAAATGCTTCTTCAGAGTGGGGCCAACATGGTATCGGTCCTGGCTGGTGCTTCGTTTTCCACCCTAAAAGAAGCGAAAGAAATCTGTGTTAAGAAGCAGGCAGAACTTGTGGTTGATACAATCGACCTTCCTGACCCGTCTCCGAAGAGAATAGAAGAGTTGCGGATCATCAGTCCTGATTATGTGGCACTTCACTTGGCTTCAGATCTTGTCCAGGCGGGGCGAAGCTGGGAAGAGGTCATGCCAAGCTCGCCTTTTTTGCAGGAATCTTTTGCCTTTATGGTGGCTGGAGGTTTAAGGCCGGAGTCGCTGCCTCGGGTATTGACCCTCCTTGAACCTCAGATTGTGGTCGTGGGTTCGGCAGTGACGACCTCGTCGAATCCCCAAGAAGAAGTAAAGCGCTTGAAGGAGGTTCTGCATGAACTGGCGTGAAAGCTTTGAAACCGTGGTGAATGAAGCTCGAGATCTTCTTTCCACGCTCAAGGAACAAGAAGTCAAAGCGTTTTTGACCCTCCTTGAGGAGTACCGTCAGAAGCGAATTTTTTTCTGGGCTCGAGGAAGGAGCTTTCTCATCCTTAAAGGTTTTGCCATGCGTTTGATGCATATGGGATACACCGTGCATGTTGTGGGAGAAGTGACCTGCCCAGCAATCGGCAAGGGGGATCTTCTGCTCTGCGCTTCTGGCTCAGGTAAAACCGCCTCAGTGCTTCTTTTTGCTGAAAAGGCCAAAAAAGCTGGGGCAAAGGTGGCAGCAATTGTGGGACGACCAGAAACACCACTTCATCCTTTTTTGGACTGGGTGGTTAAATTTGTTCCGGATGGTGTTTCGCCATCGCTTCAGCTTTATGCTGATGGTGGGGGGACCCGGTTTGAGCATGCTTTGTTTCTTTTCCTTGATGCCTGTATTCTCCATCTCGTTTCTTCCCACCGAGAGGAAGCGTACAAGCTCATGATGGCCTGCCATGCGAATCTGGAGTGAGAGGGAGAGAAATCATGCGGATGGAAAAAATTCTCCTGCTCAAGTCCCGGCTTGAGGAAGTCTTGGGAATGGAAATTAGGGGGCGGGAACGTTTTCCCATCTTGGAAGCGGTTCCCGTCGATGAGGGAGAATTGCGCACTTTTCTTGCTTCCCGGATTGACCATGTACTTCTCAAGTCCTCGGCTCGGCGCCAGGACTTAGAAGAGGTGTGTCGGGAAGCCAGAGAGTGGAAGTTTTTTTCCGTCATCGTCAATCCCTACTACGTGACGCTCTGTACTAAACTGCTGGAGGGAAGCGGAGTGCTTACCGGTGTGGCCATTGGTTTTCCCCTGGGGCAGAATAAACCCGAGGTGAAGGCCAAGGAGGCTCGTTTTGCCTTTCAAGAGGGAGCGAAGGAAGCCGATATGGTCTTGAACGTTGCCGCACTCAAAAACGGGGACTGGAGGCTGGTGTATTCGGATATTCGGGGTGTGGTGGAAGAGATGTCTCCATGCACCGTAAAGGTGGTGCTCGAAAACTGTTACCTCACGGAGGAGGAAAAAATAGTGGGATGTTTAATCGCTCAGGCGGCTGGAGCCCACTTTGTAAAAACGTCCACCGGTTTTGGTCCTTCAGGGGCAACCGTAGAGGATGTGGCCCTCATGCGTGAGGTGGTGGGGAGCTCCTTAGGGGTGAAGGCTGCGGGAGGGATCAGTTCCCGGGCAATGGCGTTACAGATGATTGCTTCTGGCGCCAATCGTTTGGGAACTTCAAGTGGCGTTGCTATTGTCCGGGGCGAAGCGTAATCAGCTCTTTTCCAAGCTTCTCGTTGATTTTTGCCTGCCACTCCTGAAGAAGTGAAAAAGGATAAGGAGGAATGGACTTCGCTTCAGGAAGGAGCGTCTTTTCAGGTCGGAAATTTTGCCACCACCAGGAAGATGCTCCAATAAGGGTTTCGCCCATGCCAAGAAGCGTCTCAAAGGAGTGAAAAAGGGGAAAAATGGTGGTACGGACTTCAAGATATTCTGGAACGGTAAGAAGGGTTTCAAGAACCCTTTGACTTGTCTGTGCCCATCGCTCTCCACCCACACGGTGGTAGTCTGTAAATGGGAGCTTGTAGTCGATTCCCCATCGGTCGACGTATGGTCGTAACGAAGTAAACGCCTCCCAGGAACTGCCATTTGAATCCACCTTTACCAGATACCCCTTTTCCTTAACTGCGCGAATAAAGGAGAGAAGCGTTTTTTGCAGAAGTGGTTCTCCCCCGGTAATGACTACGGCATCAAGGAGTCCGTGTCGTTTCTCGAGATATTCGAACACTTCTTCCTCATCGACCCGGGGGAGCATTTCCCATTCTTCGACCAATTCCGGGTTGTGACAGAAAGGGCAGCGAAAATTACATCCCCCTACGAAGAGTACCGTGGAGAGTTTGCCTGGATATTCGATATAACTCGTCTTATGCCATCCCCGGAATACCAAGGGAATCACCGCAACGCGTATTCTTTGCGCATTTTGAATTCCTCCTGCTTACCCCGGTTCCAGCGCTCGACCGGTCGATAGTACCCGACCACCCGGGAGTAGACTTCGGTTTCTTCCCCACAGTGAGGGCAGGTAAACGCTTTGCCAGAAAGGTATCCATGGTTGGGACAGACCGAGAAGGTAGGAGTAATGGTAAGGTAGGGAATTGGATAGCGTTCAAAGGCTCTCCGGATAAAGAGCTTGACGCTTTCCGGGTCAGGAATCTCGGATAAAAAGGTGTGAAAAACCGTACCACCGGTATAGAGCGTCTGCAGGTCTTTCTGGTGTTCCAGGGCTTCGAAGGGGTCATCGGTGTAATGGACGGGGAGATAGGTGCTGTTGGTGTAGTATGGTTCGTCTTCTCCAGCAGTGATGATATCGGGAAAGCGCTTTTGGTCATGTTTCGCTAAGCGATAGCTCGTTCCTTCGGCGGGGGTTGCTTCCAAGTTATAGAGGTTTCCGGTTTCTTCCTGGAAATCTGCGAGTCTCTCTCGCATGAATTGCAATACCCGAATGGCGAAGGCTTTTCCCTGTGGATCGGCAATAGAAACACCGAGGAAATTCAGACAGGCTTCGTTCATCCCCACCAGGCCAATGGTAGAAAAATGGTTGCGGAAAGTTCCCAGGTACCGGCGAGTGTAGGGAAGAAGTCCGTTCTTCAGGTTTCGCTCAATGACCTTTCGCTTGATTTCTAAAGCTGTTTTGGCAATGTTCATGGTACGGCGGAGCCGGGTAAAGAATTCCTCCTCGCTTTTACTTAAATAGGCGAGGCGGGGAAGGTTAATGGTGACCACCCCGATGGAGCCGGTTTTATCGGCGGAACCAAAAAGTCCCCCGCAGCGGTTGCGGAGTGCTCGCAGGTCCAGTTGCAACCGACAGCACATGGAACGGACATCGCCAGGTTGGAGCGAACTGGAAATGAAATTCTGAAAGTATGGCACGCCATATTTGGCTGTCAATTCAAAAAGAAGCCGGACGTTCTCGGAATCCCAGGGAAAGGAAGGGGTAATATTATAAGTGGGAATGGGGAAGGAAAAAACTCTCCCTTCATAGTCTCCTTCGAGCATCACCTCAAGAAAGGCGCGGTTCACCATGTCCATCTCTTTCTGATAATCACCGTACGTCCCAAGTTCCGGTCGTTCTTTTCCACCGATGATGACCGGCCGATCCTTCAAATCCTGAGGTACAATCCAGTCAAAGGAAAAATTGATGAATGGTGCCTGGCTTCCCCAGCGAGAGGGCACGTTCATGGCGAAAACCATCTGCTGGATGAGCTGTTTCACCGTGAGGTAATCGAGGCCGTCGTAGCGAACAAAAGGGGCAAGGTACGTATCTACGGAATTGAAAGACTGGGCACCGGCGAATTCCATCTGCATGGTTCCCAGGAAATTCACCATTTGTCCAGTGAGCGAAGAGAGGTGTTTGGCTGGGCCAGCGGCGATTTTGTCTTTGACTCCCCCAAAACCCTCTCGAATTAGCTCTTCCAGCGACCAGCCGGCACAGTAGGCGGTGATTCCATAGGAAAGGTCGTGAATGTGAATGTCAGCGTTCACATGGGCTTCCTTCACTTCGTCGGGATAGATGTGATTCAGGGTATAGTGGGCCATGACGGAACCAGCCACGTGTAAAATCAGTCCTGGATAGGAATAAGTGGTGTTGGAATTTTCCTGGGTCCGCCAGTCGGCCTTGATGAGGTATTCCTGGACGATTTTTTCTACGTCGACGGCAACCCGTAAAGCATCCCGGGCTTCCTGGCGTTTGCGGCGATACAGGATATAGGCTTTGGCAGCCTTGGAAAAACCGTTCTCAATCAACGTTTCTTCCACCACGTCCTGGATGGTTTCAATGTCGACAATGGTTTTCTCCCCAAATTTCTCGAAGAGTTTTCGGGTCACATTCACGCTCAGTTCTTGAGGCAACTTTTCGTTCTCTTCACCTACTGCCTGAAAAGCCTTATAGATAGCCCGTTCGATACGCTGGCGGTCGAAGGGAACGACACGTCCATCACGTTTGCGCACCTTTTCTGGGGTGAGCTCAAAATGTTCACTCATCATGGTTTTTCTCCTCCGAAACATTTTTTTCTCTATTTAAGCTCATGAGGAGTTCCAGGAACTGGTCCACATCCCGGAACTCCCGGTATACCGAAGCAAAGCGCACATAAGCCACCTGGTCCACGTGTTTCAGCTTCTCCATCACCTTTTCTCCAATCCGGGAAGAAGGGACTTCTTCGTACCCTTCATCCCGCAACTCTTTTTCGATTTCTCCCACAATGGATTCCAGGGTTTCCATGGCCACCGGTCTTTTCTCGCAGGCTTTGAGCATTCCCCGCAGGACTTTCTCCCGGTCGAACAACTCCCGAGTTCCATTTTTTTTGATTACCCGCAGGGGTTCTCGTTCGTGCCGCTCATAGGTTGTGAATCGTCGCCGGCATACCACGCATTCTCTCCGCCGGCGTACCCCTCCACCCGCGTCTACCACCCGGGAGTCAATGACTCGAGAATCTTCGGCGCCACAATAAGGACAATGCACGATTATACCCAATATGTTGTATTATTTTGTTATTCAAAAACTAAATATAGTATAGAAGGGTAATGCAGAAAAAACAAGAGGGAGAAAAAATATTCTTATCTTTCTGCTTTCTCTTTTTCGATGGGGTCAAGGAACACTTTCACCACTTCGGGATCAAAGTGTTTCCCGCTTTCCTGCTGGGTATGGGCAATGGCTTCGTCTTTCGTCCAAGCCTTCCGGTAAGGCCGGTCACTGGTGAGGGCATCAAAAACGTCCACCACGGCAAAAACTCGGGCTGCCAGAGGAATTTTTTTACTTTTAGTCCTCGAGGATGTCCCGTTCCGTCTCGCCGTTCGTGGTGGGCATAAGGAATGTCGGAGATTGCCGGCAAGTATTCAGTACGGGAAAACATCTGGTACGCGTAGAGGGGATGCTTTTTCATGATTTCCCAATCTTCAGGACTGAGTGGACCAGGTTTGAGAAGGATACTGTCTGGAATACCCATTTTGCCGATATCGTGCAGGAGGGTTCCTCGGCAGCTATGGACGAGCTTTTGGACTAAAACAGCGTTATCGATGACAATGGCCGTCTGGTTGGCCAGAGTTTCGAGGAGCTCCATCCAGGCTTTGTCACCTTCGGGCATGGGAAAATCGCAAAAAAGGCTTCTAGAACCCCCAGCACCTGTCTTTTGGCAATGAGTGGAACACCATAGTAGGTGATGAATCCTTCTGCAGCAATGAATTGTTCAAACCCTTGGCATGCTTTTCAGAAGCTTCGAGCACCATTGTACGCAAGTTTTTGCACGGTTCGATACCCGGATGATTCACCGTTCCAGAACTACGTCCGCGGCATCGGCACCGAACTGACTGATGTGGTGTATTCCAATTTCAGTCAATGTTTTTGGTGAAAACTGATTTTTCTTATTATACCTCAAAGAAGAAAAACCCATTGTTTCTGCAGAGTGTTGGGATAACGCTTTGGCTTTTGGAATACTAGAGGGTCTGAGATTCGAAATTTTTTTGGGACGTGGGAGATGATAGAGTACTAAGTTTTTCCATGATTGAGCCAGCGGCGTTTGTCAGATGGAACCTGAGGGTTTATAATTCTAAAAACAAGGCAGGTGAAAAAGACTATGGAATTAAATGTTCTGGTAAGTTTCGTGGCTGGAATTCTCTCCTTTCTTTCTCCGTGTGTTTTGGCTATCGCTCCAGCCTATGTGAGTTACGTGAGTGGCGTGGAAAGCCTGGAGAAAGATAAAGGGAAAGTGATTACCCATACCATACTTTTTGTTTTGGGTTTTGCCGGGATTTTTGTTCTTCTGGGGATGGGTGCCTCATGGATGGGGGGTGCTTTTGCCTCGTATCGAATGTGGTTTAATCGGGTTGCTGGTCTTATTATCGTCGTTTTTGGTTTGCAGGTTCTGGGTATCTTAAAAATCCGGACCCTGTACGTAGATAGACATATCCGCTTTCGTGAAGACGTCGCCCATTTACGGAGCTTGCTTTTGGGTCTCTCCTTTGGGCTTGGATGGACACCCTGTGTGGGTCCGATTCTGGGGTCCATACTTCTTTATGTGTCGAGTTTTGGAGAGGTATGGCGCGGGGGCGTGCTTTTGGGTTTCTATGCGCTGGGTCTGGCTCTTCCTTTTCTTCTGGTTGGCCTGGGATGGGGGTATCTTTGGAGGGTTCTGCAAGGTTTACAAAAGAGGGGAAGAATCGTCGAGCTGGTGAGTGGGGGTTTACTGATTGGTCTTGGTCTTATCATGATGCTGGGAAAGATGGAAATGTTGGTGAGCGGTTTAGGGATGGATGAATTTTTTGCTCCCGAGAGTTTCCTTTTGAAGTAATGAGGTGATGGATTGCCCATGCCACTTTTGCGAAGAGAAGAAAAAGGCGCCATTCGAGCTTTTGGTGAAGTCTCCAAGAAACTGAACCTTTTTAACCGAGTCTATCGGGGTATTCAGGTGGTTCCGGTGAATAAAATCGTGGGGAGCGTGGGGAGAGCCAAGGACCTTTTGCCGGGGTTCCGTCTGCGCAATCCTGATGTCCGTTATTATCGGGTGAGAAAAGCCATGGAACGAGGCGAAGTTCTACCACCCGTTATTCTCTACAAGGTGGGGGATGAGTACTACGTCCTGGATGGGAACCATCGAGTTGCGGTGGCGAAAGAACTGGGTATCGAATTTCTGGATGCCGAAGTGGTGGAATTCTTCCCTTCTGAACGGAAGGAAAGTAAGACTTTGCGAGCTAAAAGGATAGAATTTGAAAATCTGACTGATCTCAGAGGAATCGACGCCGGAGAGCCCCGGCACTATGACGCCTTTTTAAACTATATTCGAGATTATGCGGGAATGCTCAAACAATCTCTGGGTCGAGAGGTCTCTCTCAAAGAGGCAGCACTCAACTGGTTTTTGTGTGTGTATACGCCTTCGGTGCAGCGTATTGTAGAGGAAGGACTGGAAGAAAAATTCCCCGATAAGAGCTTGGCGGATATTTTTGCCTATGTTATGGATTATAAATGGTATAAGAGCCAGAAAGAGGGCCACGACATTGGTTTTGATCGGGCTATTGATGGTTTTGTGAAAGAACTCACGGGGAAAAAACGTTCTGAAGAGGAAGAGGAGAAAAAGGGTCTTATGCAGCGAGTTGGAGGGCTTTTGGAGGAGGTGTTGCCGTGGCTGCGCAGGGAATAGACTGGCATGCCCTTTCCCTGGAAGAGACACTCAGTATTCTGCAGAGTAATGGTGAACTGGGTCTCACCGAAGAGGAGGCCAAAAAGCGCATTGTCCAGTATGGACGGAATGTGTTACCAGAGAAAAAACCGAAAGGAATATTGACCCTTTTTCTCGAGCAGTTCCGGGACTTTCTGGTGCTCATCCTCATTGGGGCGACTGTGGTTTCGGTCCTGGTAGGGGAAACCACCGATGCTTTAGTGATTCTGGCCATTCTCATCATTAATGCTGTGTTGGGAGTGGTGCAAGAGCAAAAAGCAAGCCGTGCTTTGGAGGCATTGAAGAGAATGAGTGTCCCCAGTTGTGAGGTGATTCGTGGGGGATTGGCCAAAAGAGTGAGTGCGGAGGATCTTGTACCGGGAGATATTGTGACCCTGCGAGAGGGTGATTTCATTCCTGCGGATCTCCGGCTTCTTGTAACCAGAGCGCTTCGGGTGGATGAAGCCAGTCTCACCGGAGAATCGGTGGCTGTGGAAAAAGAAACCACGGTTCTTCCTCCTGCGACACCTTTACCGGAACGAACCAACATGGTTTATGCTGGGACTCTGGTAACCTATGGGAGAGGAAAAGGAGTGGTGGTCGCTACCGGTAAAGACCGGGAAATCGGGAAAATTGCCCTCCTTTTAGAGAAAGAAGAAGAAACGCTTACCCCTTTGCAAAAGCACCTGGCAAGCCTTGGAAAGCTTTTGGGGGTTCTTGTGATTGGTGTGTGTGTGCTCGTTTTTGTGTTCGGTTTTATGCGGGAACATCAGCTTTTGGAAATGTTCATGACTGCGGTGAGTCTGGCGGTCGCAGCTATTCCAGAGGGGCTTCCAGCAGTGGTGACCGTAGTTCTGGCTCTGGGGGTGTACCGGATGAGCCAGCACCGGGCCATCATCCGTAAACTCCCGGCGGTTGAAACCCTGGGCTGTACCACCTATATTTGCACGGATAAGACTGGTACCCTCACCGAGAACCGAATGCAGGTTCAGGAAACATTTTCTTTCCAGGGTGAAGCCAAACTCTTGCAGGTCGCCGTTCTCTGTAACGATGCTGTACCGGGAGGAGATGGAAAATTCTTGGGCGATCCCACAGAGATTGCCCTGCTCGAATACGCTTCCACCCGTGGTATGGTAATCGCTGAAACCCGCACCCGCTATCCACGGGAGGGTGAGATTCCCTTTGATTCCAAGCGTAAGATGATGTCAACCTGGCACACGGTGGATGGGAGACGAGAACTCCTGGTCAAGGGTGCTCCAGATGTGGTGCTCTGGCGCTGCACTCGCTATTTCCAGGATGGGAACATTCATCCGTTAACCGAACCGGAACGGCAGAAGGTGGAAAAGAATCTCGAAGAAATGGCTGTGAAAGCTTTGCGGGTCCTGGCCTTTGCCTTCCGTCCTTACGAGAAAGAGGAAGCGGATCCGGAGAAGGACCTGATCTTTGTGGGGCTTATGGGGATGATGGATCCTCCCCGTAAAGAAGTAAAACTGGCTCTTAAGGAAGCAAAAAACGCTGGGATTACCACGGTGATGATCACTGGAGACAACGCTTTGACTGCTCAGGCCATCGCCAAAGAACTTGGTATGTTTGCCCCGCAGGGTCTGGTGGTAACCGGGGTGGAACTGGAAAAATGGTCAAAAAAAGAACTCCGGGAAAAAATCAAAAGTGTCCAGGTTTTCGCCCGAGTCTGGCCCGAACAAAAACTCCGCATTGTGGAAGCGCTGCAGTCCCATGGAGAGGTGGTGGCCATGACCGGTGACGGTGTGAATGATGCTCCAGCCCTAAAGCGTGCCGATATTGGTGTGGCCATGGGGGTGACTGGTACAGACGTCGCCAAGGAAGTGGCTGATATGGTCCTTGCTGATGATAATTTTGCCACCATTGTGGAAGCCATTCGGGAGGGTCGGGTAATCTTTGAGAATATCCGCAAATTTGTCCTCTATCTCCTTTCCTGTAATTTGGGTGAGATTCTGGTGGTTTTCATTCCCATCCTTTTAGGGTGGTTTCGACCCCTTGTCCCGGTACAGATTCTCCTTATTAATCTCGTGACTGATGGGCTTCCAGCTTTGGCCCTGGGTGTGGATAGTCCCGAAGAAGACCTGATGTCCCGGAAACCTCGCCATCCCAAGGAGGGAATCATCACTCCGTTGTACCTTCGGTTCATCTTCTGGGGGGCGCTTTTCATTGCTCTGCCGGTGATTGCCAGCTTCTGGCTGGGTTTGCGACATTGGGGTTTAGAAACGGCCCGGACCATGGCTTTTCTCACCCTGGGACTGGGAGAATTATGGCGCGCGTACAGCTTTCGCTCGGAAAGGAAGAACTTCTGGAGGATTGACCCAAGAACGAACTTCTATCTTGTGTGGGCCTGCCTCCTCTCGGTCTTCGTGCTGGCGTTAACCGTTCTTTTCCCGCCATTAGGACGGATTTTTGGATGTGTGTCGCTTACCTTTTCTCAGTGGATGTGGACTTTGGGATTTTCAATCCTTTCTCTTGTTTTCTATGAAATTCGGAAAATCATTATCCGAAGGAGGGATGGAAATGGAACTGCGTCTTGTGGAAGTGAAAAATCCGAAACATTATAACCTTATCCTGGGTCAGTCCCATTTCATTAAGACGGTCGAAGACCTTTATGAGGTCCTGGCGGGATCTTCGCCGAATTTGAAATTTGGCCTGGCCTTCTGCGAATCTTCGGGACCGTGTCTGGTGCGCTATGCGGGAAATGATCAGGAGTTGATCGAACTTGCTCGGGATAATGCCTTTCAGATTGGTGCTGGGCATAGCTTCATCGTTTTCCTGAAGGATGGTTATCCCATCAATGTGCTCAACGCGGTGAAAATGGTTCCGGAAGTGTGTCGGATTTACTGCGCCACAGCCAACCCGGTTCAGGTGATTTTGGTGGAAACCGAGCAGGGGCGGGGAATTCTGGGTGTGGTTGATGGTTTCACGAGTAAAGGAGTGGAGGGCGAAAAGGACATCGAGGAAAGAAAGGCATTGCTGCGCAAATTCGGGTACAAACTGTAGGAGGGCGTGATGCGTCGAGGCTTTGCTGAGCTTCCTTTACATGGAGGACAATGCCCTCCCTGGCTGTTCCAGCGTATGAAGCGTCTGGGGGGAGAAATTGTGGAAGCGGTGGTGTCGTTGTTCAGTCCCGAGGAGGTGTTGCGCCGGATTTCGGATCCGGTTTTTTTTCAATCTCTGGGGTGTCTCCTTGGATTTGACTGGCATTCCAGTGGTCTCACCACCACGCTTTGTGGAGCTCTGAAGGAGGGAATCAGGGGAAGAGAAGATGCTCTGGGACTCTACATCTGTGGAGGGAAGGGCGGTGTGTCGCGGAAAACCCCCCAGGAAATCGTGCTTCACGCTGAGCGTAAAGGGTTTGCCTTTGCTGAACGCTTTGTGGAGTACAGTAAACTCTCGGCAAAGGTGGATAACACGGCTTTACAGGATGGGTATACCCTGTACCACCACGTCTTTTTTTTCACTGCTTCGGGTTCCTGGTCGGTGGTACAGCAAGGGATGAACCCTGAAAATCGTTTGGCTCGCCGGTACCACTGGTTGGGTGAGCGGGTGGAAGATTTCGTCTGTGAGCCTCACTCGGGAATCTGTGGAATGCGAAAAGAATCCCAGGTACTGAATCTAATAGCGTGGGAAAGTGCTCCCTGTCGGAAGGGGGTCATGGAAATTGTACAGGACGCGCCAGCGGTGGTGATACAGGAAATTGCTCGGGTGAAAAACCTCGTGCTCCCCCGGCGCCATAGTATTTTCCCCGAAGATTTTGATACGAAGCGAATGGAAAAAACGCTCTGGAATGTAAAACAGAGGAATCCGCAGAATTTTGCCGAATTTTTGGGTGTATCAGGAGTGGGTCCCAAAACACTTCGGGCCTTGGCGCTCACTGCCGAAGTGGTGCTGGGTGCCCCAGCGAGCCTCAAAGACCCGGTGAGCTTTTCTTTCGCTCATGGGGGTAAGGATGGCGTTCCCTTTCCGGTAGATCGCCAGACGTATGACGCCACCATTGATTTTCTAAGTAAACTGGTGCGTCATGCTCGCATCGGGGTATCGGAGAAGAAAAAAATGTGTGAACAGCTCAAGCTTTTATTACCTTAAGAGGGGAGGATGTATGGTGGATGCACTGGAAGTTTTGAAAACTCGTCGGTCTGTACGGCGGTTCCGTACCCTTCCGGTAGAGAAGGAAAAAATCGAAGAGATTATCGACTGCGCGCGTTTTGCTCCTTCGGCGATCAACATTCAGCCCTGGGAATTCATTGTGGTGACCGAGGATAAAAAAAGGGAGGAGGTTGCTCGTCTCACCGATTATGGGAAGTTTATCCGGGAGGCACCAGTTTTGATTGCGGTGTTTTGCAAAGATACCAAGTATTACCTCGAGGACGGGTGTGCGGCCACCGAAAACATACTCCTTGCTGCCTGGGCGCTGGGATTGGGGTCCTGCTGGGTGGCGGGAGATAAAAAGCCCTATGCAGAGAGCGTGCGGAAGGTTCTTCAGGTTCCGGAAGGGTATCGCTTGGTAAGCCTCATCCCTCTGGGATATCCGGAGGTGATTCCCACAACCGGCTCGGCTCTGAAGAGGAACCTTCATGAAGTGCTTCACTGGGAAAAGTTTTAGGAGGTGATGAGCATGATTGTGGGAGTCTTATCCGATAGCCATGACGACCTGCTTTCAATCCAAAAGGCTCTGGATGCATTCAAAGAGGAAGGTGTAGAACTCATTCTCCACGCCGGTGATTACGTGGCACCCTTTTCCGTGCAGTTGCTTGCCGAACTCTCCATCCCCTGGTGGGGGGTACTGGGTAACAATGATGGGGAAATTCTGGGTATTTTTCAAAAGTCGGAGGGGAAAATCAAAGGACCATTTCTCGAACTTGAAGAAAAGGGCTATCGTATCTGGATATCGCATTTTTATCAGCCGGCCAAATGGGCTTTCGCAAGCGGGCACTTTGATCTTGTGGTTTACGGACATACGCATGAGGCCATCATCAAGGAGGAAGGTCGGTCTATCCTTCTCAATCCTGGAGAGGTGTGTGGTCTTCTGAGTGGTCAATCGACTGTTGCGGTGTGCAACTTGGAAAAGAGAGTGGCAAAACTGATTAGTATTTGATTTAATAGGGGAAGAGAGTGGGGGGTAAAAGATTGAGGGGGATGGAGTAACCATGGGAATACTTCGAGAACGCTTTGCCCAGGAGATCAAGGAACTTCAGGAAGATTTGGTAAACATGACCCATGCGGCAGAAAAGATGCTCCAGATGGCTATTGATTCACTAAAGGAAGGAAATATTGAAAAAGCCCGGGAAGTGATTGCTCTGGATGATGTGGTGGATGATTACAATTTCAAGCTGGAATCGAGATGTCTTCAGATGATTGCCCTCCAACAACCGGTAGCCAAGGACCTGCGTATCATTGCTGCAATTTTAAAAATCATCACCGATGTGGAACGAGTGGGTGACTATTCCATTGACATTGCCAAGTTCAGCATTCGTCTGGCCGAGAAACCTCTTTTTAAGCCTCTTGTTGATATTCCCAAGATGGCCGAAGTGGTGATTCAAATGATGGAAGCCACCATCGATGCCTTTTTGAAGCGGGATCTGGGCATTGTGCAGAGGGTGATTGAAAGTGATGCTCAGGTCGATGCCCTCTACCGTTCCATCCATGAAGAGGTGGTTCTCCATATTGAAAAGGATCCTTCTGTGACCCGGCAGGCCATCTGGGTGTTGATGATTGCTCGGTATCTGGAGCGGATTGGTGACCATATTACCAATATTACTGAACGGATTTACTATATGGAGACTGGGCAGATTCTGGAGCTGCACCAGTAGGGGGAGGGAGCTTTTTTGGAAAATGGTACCATCCTTTATTTTTCCCGTTCGGGTCCCGAAAATACCCTGCCTGCTCTGGAAAGGGCGTTAGAGCGGGCCAAAGAACTTGAGCTGGAATACGTTGTGGTGGCTTCGAGTTCCGGAGAGACTGGGTTGTTGTTGCTGGAAAAAGCGCAAGAAGTGCGGTATGAGGGGAAAGTCGTGGTGGTAACTTACCACGCCGGGTTCAGTGGGGGTGACGAGTGGTCTTTGTCTCCCTCTAAGGAGGAAGAATTACGGAAGCAGGGTGTGGTGGTGGTGCGTTCTTCCCATGCTCTGAGTGGGGTGAATCGCTCATTCCGGGAACGTTTTGGAGGATTGAGTGTTCCAGAAATTGTGGCGGAGAGCTTTCGTCGCATTTCGGAAGGGTTTAAGGTGGCCGTGGAAGTGAGCATTATGGCTGCCGATAGTGGTGCGATTCCCACCACTGTGGATGTGGTGGCTTTGGGTGGAAAAGGAAGAGGGGTCGATACAGCCCTCGTGCTTCGTCCAGCGCATCAGAATTCCTTTTTCCAGCTTAAAGTACGCGAAATTCTCTGTTTACCAAAATCATGAAGGGGAGGTATTGGTATGGGGATGACCTTTAAAGCCAGTGGTAGGTGGACTGAAGGACTCCAGGTTGAGACCAAAGTCAGGCAGTTCACGCTTCATTTCGATGAACCCCCTTCTCTGGGTGGAAATGATGCAGCACCCAACCCGGTGGAGGGACTTTTGGCATCCCTTGCAGGATGTCTGGGGATTGTCACGGTGGTGGTGGCGAAGGAGAAGAACCTTCCGGTGGAGGGTGTCGAGATTGAAGTGGAAGGAGACCTCGATCCTCGAGGGTTCATGGGGCAGTACCATCTTGTTCGTCCGGGATTTCTCTCGATACACTTTGTGGTGAAAGTAAAGGGAAACCTGAGCGAAGAAGACCTCAGGACGCTTCTTACCGAAGTCGAGAACCGTTGCCCGGTATCCGATACGTTGGGGAAAGGTACCACGGTCACCGGAAGCCTTGTGCAGACCTAAAGGAGAATAGCTTTTTCCCGAAGGAGGGGATGGCACGTTTGAAAACCTTGATCGGGGAGGATATCGAGGAATGAAAGCAGCGGTTCTAGAAGAGATTGACCGTCTGGTGGTCAAAGAAGTTCCTGATTATGAAGTGCAGGAGGGTGAGGTGCTCCTTCGGGTACGATCCTGTGCGGTGTGTGGTTCGGATTTACGGATCATGCATGCCGGTAATCCCCGGGTTCATTTTCCCCAAATCATTGGCCATGAAATTGCTGGGGAAGTGGTGGCAGTAGGGGCGGGGGTGACCAAGTTCCAGGTTAAAGACCGGGTGGCCGTGGGTGCCGATGTGCCCTGTGGAGAGTGTTTCTGGTGCCAGAATGGGATGGGAACAAACTGTGCTATTAACTATGCCATCGGATATCAGTTTCCAGGAGGGTTTGCGGAGTATTTGCTTCTCAATCAATTAGCGGTTATTCAGGGGGCGGTGCATCGGATTCCTGAAAACCTCTCTTTTGATGAAGCCGCCCTGGCAGAACCCCTGGCCTGCGCCATCAATGGCCTGGAAATGGCCCATCTCAGCGTGGGTGACACCCTGCTTATTATTGGCGCCGGTCCCATTGGATGCATGATGATTGAAATGGGGCGTCACATGGGGGCGACCACCATCATCGTGGCCCAGCGTTCCCCGCGGCGCCTGGAGATGGCTAAACGCTTTGGGGCTGATTACTATTTCCTCAGTGACGAACATCTGGAAGAACGGGTCCGAGAAGTGACCGATGGTGAAGGTGCCGATGTCATCATGGTGACCTGTGCATCTCCAGAGGCTCAGGAAATGTCCCTAAACCTGGCCCGGCACAGGGCGCGCATCAACTTCTTTGGGGGACTGCCCAGAGGAAGTCGGAATATTTCCATTTCCAGTAACCTCGTTCATTACAAGGAGTGCACCATTTTGGGAAGTCATGGTAGTCTTCCCCGTCACCACCGCAAAGCCCTGCAGGTGATGGAGCGGGGCATGGTGCATCCGGCAAACTACATCACCCATCGCTTTCCTCTTACTGAAATTCACGAGGCCTTCCAGGTTGCCGAATCGCACCAGGGACTCAAAGTGGTGGTGAATCCGTGAAGGCGCTGGTCCTTTCAGAAAAAGGGAAGCTCCTTTTCAAAGAGGTCGAAACCCCTGTAGTTTCTCCGCAAGAAGTTTTGCTGCGGGTGAAAGCCTGTGGGGTCTGTGGTTCAGATTTGCCCCGCATCTTTGGGGATGTGGCCTACTTCTATCCTCTTATTCCAGGGCATGAGTTTGCCGGCGAAGTGGTGGAAGTGGGTGAAAACGTGGATAAAAGCTGGCTTGGGAAAAGGGTGACGGCATATCCTCTTATCCCCTGTCGGAAATGCGCGTTTTGCGAAGCCGGGTTCTATGAGCTCTGCGAGAACTATGATTACCTGGGTTCACGACGCCATGGAGCTTTTGCGGAATATGTCGCTGTTCCGGTCAAGAACCTGGTTTCCCTCCCCGAGAATATTTCCTTTGTTGAAGGAGCCATGACCGAGCCAGCGGCGGTAACCTTTCACGCTTTGCGGCGAGTGGATTTTTGCCTCGGTGAACAGGTGGCGGTTTTCGGTCTGGGACCGATTGGGCTTTTGGCCGGGATATGGGCTAAGGTTTCCGGAGCGCGATTTTTGTGGGGGATAGATGTTGATGAACGAAAGTTGTCTCTGGCTGAGGAAGTCGGTTTTGATGCCACGCTTCATCCCACCTTTTTGAGTCGAGTGGAAAAACCTGCGGTGGTGATTGAAGCCTCAGGAAATGAAAAAGCCCTTCTTTCCAGTTTAGCGCTTGTCCGCAAAATGGGAAAGGTACTCCTCCTTGGGAATCAGGAGAAGGAAGTCGTGTTCACCCCGAAGGACTGGAGCAACATCATGCGCAAAGAACTCACCCTTTTGGGAAGCTGGAATTCCCGCCTCTTTCGTTTTGACTCTGATTGGGAGAAGGTTCTTCATTTTGAAGCAGAAAAACGGGTATCCTTGAGTTCTCTTGTTTCTCACCGTGTACCTCTTGAGGAAGCTCCATCGTTTTTGGAGGCAATGTACAGAAAAACGGTATCCTATATCAAAGTCATTATTGAACCATAGGAGGAAAATATGGAGATTAAAATTTCTGCTTCTCTGGACTGTGCCAACTATTTGGCTCTGCTTGACGATGTGCGGAAGCTGGAACGGGGTGGAGTGGATATGCTCCACATTGATATCATGGATGGAATTTTTGTGCCGAATTTCGCTCTGGGAACAAACCTCTTGCGTAAGCTCCGTCCAGAGACCCGTTTACCCTTTGATGTCCATCTTATGGTGACCAATCCTGAACCCCATATCCCGCTTTTTGCGGCTCTGGGTGCTGATATCATCACGTTTCATGCTGAAACCACGGCAAGGCTCCATCAGCTCGTTCTTCTGGCGAAAAATTCGGGGAAAAGAGTCGGCGTGGCTCTGAGTCCTGCAACCCCCCACCATGGTCTTTTGTACCTTCTTCCCTATCTTGACATGGTTCTCGTCATGACTGTCGATCCTGGATTCGTAGGGCAAAAGTTCATCCCTGAAGTGGTACCGAAAGTGGAAGCCGTGCGGGAAATGGTTGATGCCCTGGGTCTTCAGGTTGATATTCAGGTTGATGGAGGTATTGGAGAGCAAACCGTACCGCTTTTGAAAAAGGCTGGTGCCAACGTTTTTGTCGCTGGCACCTCGAGTATTTTCTCAGGGAGAAACGACGTAGAGAAGGCAGCCCGGGAATTCAAAGCATTCTGTCAGAGTTGTTAGGGTTTTCCCTGAACATGGCGAATGAGTGTCGCTGGCAGGGGAGTTCGCAGAATACTCAGAACCAGAAGGGAATAGACCACAATGTGCATGGGGACGGTGAAAAGGCGTGGGAGGAAAAGAACCTGCCAGGGTATTCCGAAAATGGTGTGCAGGAAGTATGGAGTGAGCAGTCCGCCAACCAGACCCTGGGTGATGGTGATTCCCCATACCACCCTTTTTTCCCTTTTGGGTGAGGGAAAAATCTGCAGAAAAAAACCTGGGAGCAGTCCGTACAGTGCTGAGGTCAGGGTAAAATGGGGCATATACGGTCCCATGGGGCTGATGGCAAATCCAATGACGTCTGCCAGTGCTCCGACTACACCTCCTATCCACGGTCCAAGGAGGATGCCACTTACCATGATGGGCAAGGTCCCGAAACCGATGCGGATGCCCTCAATTCCACCGATGGGAATGCGGATGCTGGCAAAACGAGTTAAAACCACACTCAAGGCAATGAACATGCCTGACCAGACTATCTCTTGAGACCGGTTCTTCATCCTTTCTCCTTCCTTTCTTGAAAATGCAGGAAAATTCTACGCTATAATAGAAGAGGCGTCAAGAGAAATAGCGTTGCGCTCAGGTCTGGCGGAAATGTTTATCCTGGAATTTTGGATGGAGGTGGTGTATGTGGCCGAAGGTTTCGAAATGGATGTGACGCTGAGTGAAGGATTGCGTCGGTTACCAGTCTATCTTCTTCTTGATACGTCAGGAAGCATGGCTGGTGCTCCCATCCAGGCGGTCGAAGAAGGGCTTACCCTTTTTAAGCGGGAAGTGGAAAAGGATACCTTTGCTCGGGAAACGGTGTGGGTGAGTGTGATTGTTTTTGGGAGAGAGGTGGAAAACCTCACTCAGGGGCTGGTTCCCATCGAGAAACTTGAGGTTCCCTCGCTTGAAGCCGGGGGATACACTCCGCTTGGGGCAGCGTTGCGGTTGCTCCTTGAATCTTTGGATAGAGATGTAAAGAAAGCGGTAAAAGGTGGTGAAAAAGGGGACTGGAAACCGCTCGTTTTTATTCTTACTGATGGAAAACCCACCGATGATTGGAAAAGTCCGCGTTTGGAACTCGTAAACCGCCGGGAACGCAAGGTGCTCAATGTCATTACTGTGGGTTGTGGGCCGGACATTGACGAAAAGACTCTACGGGAGATTGCCATTGGACCCAGTTTCAAAATGGATTCTGATTCAGCGTCTTTCGCAGCCTTTTTCCGCTGGGTTTCACAAACAGTTCAAACGGTAAGCCAGAGTTTATCGCAACCCCAGGGTGAAAGTGCCTTTGCCCCGATGCCCGTTCCCCCCGATGTGCTCCAGTATATTCCCTGAAAGTGTCGCCCATGTTACGGGTTTTATCGTCGGTGATCGGGTGATTTCCCGGGCTTTTCCCACCCATCCTGACTGGAGTGCTGGTTTTGGAAAACACAATGGGTTTTCATTTATAGGGGCAAGTGCGGTGGGACAACTCCACCTTCGGGAGGGACGAAGACGAGAAGACTGCTTTCTTTTGCGTTCCAAAGGAGAGTGGCTTTTGGGTTTGGTTGCTGATGGGGTTGGTTCAGCACGCCTTGGTGGTTTTGGGGCTTCACTTGCCGTCAATTTCTTCGCCGAAGAGGTTCTGGGTGGTCTTGCGGTGATGGGTGGACATACTGGTAGTTCGCAAAAGGACAGGGCAAAAAGACGCTGGCGAGGATATGGTACCAGACTCTCGCCGGTGCGTGCGGGCGAAGGGGTGGGAACCCTTTCCTGGTATCGTCAGTTCAAAGTGCAGTATGATGGTGATGGTCATCCGTGGTCGGAAAATGAGTGTTTGGAATGGATTATCCGGGCTTTAGAGAGAACGCATGATTTTCTTCTTGCCACGGCCCAGCGGGAAAATGAACAAGCGCGGGCGCTCGCCACAACCCTTCTCGGAGTTCTGTTCGATACGTTTTCACCTCG